>CAZHUW010000040.1:0-19882 GCA_964535295.1 uncultured Bacteroidota bacterium | reverse complement strand
GGATCCCAGGTTACTATGAGATTGTACTTATCAATGGCCTGATAATATAACGATTTGGCGCTATCGGGTTCTTTTGTGGTAATAGCAGTATTGAATGCTTTATTACCCTGATTGAATGTTTTTAATTTCATATCGTTTAGACACTCTTTGATTGAGAAAAGCTCAACCCCTCCACTGATATGTTCACCTTTTTCATAAAATTTCTTTCCGCTTGCTATCGACATCTGAAATGCATCATAGGCCTTCTGGTATTCATGCATATAATAATACACCGCGCCCAAATAAAAATAAGTTTCTTCCTTTTCTTTTTCTTTCTTATCGTTAGGTATGTTGTTTTTTGTAATAAGATCAATCGATTCCTTGTAATAACGTTCTGCTTCTCCGGGCTCATTTATGGCGTTCTTGAATCTGACCTTAACTCCGCCAATTACCGCCGAATGACTTTTTGTCTGCGCTAATACAGTTTCCGTAGTTGTTAAAAAAATGGGTAAAAGAAAGATTGAAACTGTAGCGAAAGATAACTGTCTTACTCTAAAATACATTAGTTCCTCCGAATTAATCAGTTTAATGCAAAGCCCGCGAAATTATAATGCGGTCCTTTATATATTTTTTTTTCTGTGATGATCGCCGTAATCATTGACCCGGGGGTGACATCGAAAGCGGGGTTATAAACTTTGGAACCCTTTGGCACTATTTGTTGCCCATTAAAGTGTGTGATCTCTTCGGATCTGCGTTCTTCTATTTGAATTTCTTTTCCGCTTTTTGTCTGCGGGTCGATAGTACACGTAGGGGCGGCAACATAAAATGGAATATTATGTTTTTCACTCAAAACCGCAAGCGTATAAGTTCCTATTTTATTTGCCGTGTCCCCGTTGACGGTGATTCTGTCCGCACCTACAATCACACAATCGATTTTCTTCTGCTCCATCATGTATCCAGCCATGCTATCTGTTATTACTGTGTGTTCAATTCCTTCTTTTTGTAATTCCCATGCAGTGAGCCGTGACCCTTGTAAAACGGGACGTGTTTCGTTAACGTACACGTGAGTGTGTTTTTTCTGTTGATGCGCGGTTACAATCACTCCCAGTGCGGTACCAAAGCCGCCAGTAGCCAGTCCTCCGGTATTACAATGCGTTAAGACTGAATAGCCGTTTTTGATTAAACCTGAACCAATTTTTCCTAGCAATTGACAACATCGTATATCTTCTTCCAACATCATATTTGCCTCAGCAATGGCTTTTTCTGTTAATTCCTTCGGGTGCAGCTTCCGGTTGTTCTCTATGTTTCTGAGAATACGCTTAACTCCCCATGCCAGATTAACAGCCGTCGGTCGACTTAGAGTTATTTTTTTTCCTATTCGGCGAACCTTTTCAAGAAATCCATCGTCCTCTATTTTAAGGATTTCCACCAAAGCTAGAGCCATTCCGAATGCACCAACGATACCAAGTGCCGGTGCGCCTCTTATTTTTAACTTATTTATTGCGTCTATCAGTTGATCAACGCTTTTGATGCTGAGGTAAATCTCTTTTTCCGGTAATTCTGTTTGGTCTACTATTCTTATGGAATTATCGACCCATCGAATGGTTTCAAGCATATTAATGCTGTTAAATTCAAAAAAAACAACTTATAGCGTATGACGACAAAATATATTTAAAAGCTAGTTTAAAATCAAGATAAACTTCTATTCGAATAGAAATATAAGGGATTTGTAAAAACATTTCTCTAGATCGTCCGTAAGATTGTGTCAAGATTAAAAGATTTGCTTTCTTTGGAACATCATCATATATTAAATGTTATCAAACATTAAAGGAGCTTTGTATGAAGGTAAAGTTCTTATTTTTTTTCTTGTATATTACGATTGTCTTGGATTCAATCTATGGAACGACCTACTCAACCCAATGGATGAATCGAAAAAATATTGTTATGCTTTATATGTCGTCTAAAACTTCATCCACCGACTCAATTGCTTATTATAAAAAGCAGGCGGTTGCGGAGCTACGGGCTTTTGAAAAACTGTCCGGCGCCTCAAGACTTGTTTCAAAGATTTTTGCAGATAATCTTAAACATGCAAAACAATACCTCACGCGTGCCGAAAAAATATCCAAGGCTGATGATGTTGAACTTATATTCTTGAAAGGGGTCTTGCAGCGTCTTGACGGAAGACTGAAAGAGGCCGAGCAATCATTCAAGAAAATAGTCTCAATTGATGACCGCTATGCCGCGTATGATTTTTCAAATGTCTGGCTGCAGTTGGGATCCACTTATAGGGAAATGAACGAATTTGACCTCGCGATTGATGCCTATAAGCAAGGGGCGCTCATTAATCTCAATGATACATGGCCGTTGATACAGCTATCAATAATTTTTATTGAACTAAATAAACCGCAAGAGGCTAGTGAAGCTTTTTATGGAGGATTAAATGAAATTAATGACCCACAAAATGTCGACCGCCTTTTTATTGATGTCAGAGACATAGCATCACAGGCTGAAATAAAGCAATGGGAAAGCCTTGAAAACAACCAGTCAAAACTGGAGTTCTTAAGAATTTTTTGGAAAAAGCGTGACCCAAACCCGATTGATCCAGTAAATGAAAGACTTGTCGAACACTACAAGAGGTTATCTTATGCACGAATGAACTATAGCAAACCTTTTAAACCGTGGTATGACGACCGCGGAACTCTTTTTGTTCGTTTAAATAAACCTGATCGTATTTACTACGGAAGACCACGGCAAAGCATCAAGGAGAATGAATCGTGGCTTTACGATAACATCAAGAGTGGTCTTTTCTACGATTTGGTTGACGTCGGAGGTTATTTTGAGATTAGGAGTCTTTTTGATGCGGTAGAAAAAGACGCTAGAATTGAAGATGTTGTCGAATTATTTAACGAAAGAGCGGCTTATAATCCTTACTACCAACGCTTAGCGGTAAAAATCAAAACTGAAGCTGATGTTCAACAGTTACGATATGAAGAAAAAGCAGGAATGGGTACGCCGGGCGGCACAAGCAAGCCTGACGAAACCGCCCTGGTAATGGATGCATCGCGAACACGATTTGCCGCAGGCATGCTCGGCACGAATACCTTCTTGCAGGATAATCTTTTCAATCTGGGATACAGCGGAAGTCAACATTTCATTTTCGACGTAGGAGCTCCTCATTTACCGATCAACTGCAATTTTGCTTCCTTTAAGGCGGCAAAAACAAATACGCGTCTTGAGTTTTATTATGCGGTTCCATTCAATCAGCTCAATTTCATTCCGAATATCTCTGAGACCAATAAGTTCACGACCAGTCTGAAACTTAGTATGACATTATTTGACCTAAAATATGATGAAGTTAAAAAGCTGGACAGAGAATTTGACATTACAGCAAGCGGTAATGAGATAAGCTCGCATTTTTATATCGATCAGATGGACAATGAGATACCGCCGGGTAAATATGTAGCTGCACTTGAGATTCGCAACAATGAAAAGGACAAGGTTGGAATCTACCAGTTTGTTATTTCCGTTCGTGATTACTCAGCGGATTCTCTGACTGTCAGCGATATTGAAATAGCCCAGTATGTGGATAACACCATATCAAAAGAAAAATTTGTAAAACCAAAGTCGACGCTTAAAGTGGTGCCCAATCCCGCAGCGGGGATATTGAAAACAAAACCTTTGACGGTCTATTATGAAGTCTATAATTTGACGTTGAATGATGAAGGTAAAAGTTCGTATCAGATTTCCTATTCCATCAAAATGGCCGAGAATTCCGATTTTCTAGGTAAAATAAAAGGTGTTTTTAGCGGAAAAAAAGAAGCATCGACATCCTCCATTACAACGAAGGAAGGTAAGTCCACCACGGAGCGTGAATACATCGGTTTCGATATAAGTGAATTACCGCCCGGCGTTGCTACACTTGAAATCAAGGTCAAAGACCTTCTTTCTTCCCGGGAATCGAGCAGCACTATCAACCTTACGATTCAAGATGAAGAGAAGAAAAAGACTGATGAAACCGAAAAAAAACCATAAGTCTATATAACGCGTCGCAAACGAATGGCAATTTTTTTCTATAATTTCTTTTTAATTTTGATTCCCTGCCTTTGTTTGGCTGAATCGCTTATTGCGGGTGAAGAGGGGTCAGGGTCCACTGCGCCATTGAACCAAAATATCAGGCGTTTTCATCCTGATTCGCTGAGATCAGAGTTTCGAGAATCGATGTTTCCCGAAAGCAGTTCCTTGAAACCAAGGAAATCCCCATGGCTTGCTGCAGTTTTATCCGGCATTATGCCTGGAACCGGCGAATTATACGCGCAAAACGGGAACAGGAGCATCATCAAGGGTATAGGTTTTTTCGCGGCGGAAGCCACTGGCGTTTTTCTTTATTTCCATTATAAGAATAGAGGAAAAAGGCTTGAGAATAGGTACGAAAAATTCGCTGACCGAAATTGGGATGTCGATAAATACTTATCATTCCTTGAAACCTCATTGATTAACGACCCAGATTTTAAAATAGAGGCCGGAGATCTTGGCCGCAAGGATACTGGAATCAATTATTCGTTTCTGGTGCTGGCAGAGAACGAATGGGGTGAGAATTCGGGCGTTTCGGTCCACCATTTGTTTGAGAACACACGTCAGCAATATTATGAAATGATCTACAAATATCCTGAACAATTCGCTTTAGGTTGGGCCGACATACCTGTGGATTATACAGCTCCTTATCCAAATACCGGATATACAAGAAATAACCTGACTTCGATGATGACCGATTATCGGGGAATGCGCGTGAAAAGCAATGACTACCTTAGTACGGCACGTGGCATGACCGGAGTCATAATGATCAACCATGTTCTTAGTATGACCGATGCAGCCTGGACGGTGAAGCAAAAAAATTCGGCCGAGGATATTAAGATGACTTTGAAACTGCGAATCGAGCACAAATTATACTTTAATACTGTAATGACCATGCCGACATTGCGGCTTACCTATTAAATATCAGAGGAAATAATATGACAGTCGAAGGAAAGCTTTCAGCACAGAATCATAAATACGCTATTATTGTCAGCCGTTTCAATAGTTTTATCACAGATAAACTTTTTGAAGGAGCGTTAGATTGCATCAATCGACATGACGGTAATGTCGATAACGTTGATATCATTCGTGTGCCCGGCTCGTTCGAGATTCCGTTAACCGCACTTAAAACGGCTCAAACAAAAAAGTATGATGCGGTAATTTGTCTGGGAGCGGTTATTCGCGGGAAAACAGCCCATTTTGACTACGTTGCGGGTGAAGCCGCCAAAGGGATTGGTCAGGTCGGACTGCAAACGGGAGTACCGACTATCTTCGGCGTTTTGACGTGCGATAACCTGGAAGAGGCGATCGAACGCGCAGGCTCCAAAAGCGGCAACAAAGGCTGGGATGCCGCGCTGACGGCAATTGAGATGGTTAATCTTTTGAAACAAATAAAGTAATTTTTCCGACAAATCCGCGATCATTACATATCATACGATGTTAAAATCGCTCAGCATAAAAAACTTTGCACTGATCGAAGAGGCCGAGATACATTTTGACCCTGGCCTCAATATCATAACGGGTGAGACTGGCGCAGGAAAATCCATACTGCTTGGCGCACTTTCGATGGTCCTCGGGGAACGCGCTATGACTGAGAATATCCGGACGGGCGCCGAGAAATCAGTCATCGAAGGGGTTTTTACCGTTACGCCGGTTGTCGAGAAATTGCTTAGAGAAAATGAAATTGAGAACTCAATAGATGAGATACTTGTCAGAAGAGAACTATCGTTGAAGGGGCAGAACCGATGCTTTGTTAACGATAATCTGATCCCATCGTCGTTGCTAAAATCCATCGGGGATCACCTGGTCGATCTTCATGGTCAGCACGATCACCAGTCGCTCCTTCGTCAGGAAATTCACATTGACATCCTCGATGCGTATGGTCATCTCGGCTCTTCTACAGACAAAGTGCGATTACAGTTCAAAAAAATGATGGAATTAAAAAAAAAGATCTCGGATTTGGAACAGCATAAAGAATCGTACGCTGAAAAGCGGGAGGTTTTTGCATTCCAGTTAAAAGAGATCACAGACGTGTCGCCGGAGCTTGATGAAGACACTCGCCTGCTCCAGGAGGAGAAGATATTTGCCAATTCTGAAAAACTGTTCGATCTGACGAAAAGGATATACGATACATTGTATGATATGGAACACTCGGCCGTCGATCTTCTCAGCGAAGTTTACAAAGATTTCGAAGATGTAAAAAAAGTGGACGAACGCGTCAATGAAACGACCGCACAGTTCGTAACCGCCAAAATCGCTTTGGAAGAGGTGGCCCGATGGATTGGAGACTATCATCAGAAGATAACATTTGAACCCGAACGACTGGAGGAGATCCGCACGCGAATTACCGCCATTCAGAGATTGAAGAAGAAATACGGCACCATTGGAAGTATTCTGGCCAAAAAGGCCGAAATCGAGGAGTCACTGAATCTGTCGGAAAATTTTGATTTCGAACTTAATAAACTGCGAAGACAATTTGAAATCGACATTGATACCTATGTCAAGTTATGTATATCCTTGACCGAACAGAGGAAGAAGTTCGCGCAAGATCTTGACAATAAAGTTGTCGCCCAGATGAAGAATCTCGGGATGGATCATGCGCAATTTAAGACCGAAATCCGATATGAGGAACAGTCGGAGAGTTTTGTTAAAGTTGGCGAGAAACCGGTTGCGGCTGCCGCAAATGGTTTGGACTATGTGGAATTCATGATTTCGGCCAATCTGGGCGAATCGCTTAAACCGCTCGTCAAAGTGGCGTCCGGCGGAGAGGTATCGCGCATCATGTTGAGTCTCAAATCTGCCTTGGCCGGTTCCGATCAGATTCCTACGCTGATATTTGACGAGATCGATGTGGGAATTTCCGGACGTATCGCCCAGGCGGTTGGGAAAGCTTTGTTTTCCCTTGCTCAAGCGCATCAGACCATTTGCATCACCCATTTGCCGCAGATTGCGGGTCTCTCGCAGACCCATTTTTCCGTAGAAAAGCGGTCCACAAAAGGCAAGACCATTACTGAGATCCGGAAATTGGATCATAACGAGAAGATCCGCGAAGTCGCTAAACTTCTTGGCGGAGAAGAGATCACCGATACGACACTAAAAAATGCGCGAGAATTGGTCTCAACCTTAACCAACTAACATTTCATTAATAGAATGGGTTTGAAGAACATCCGTTTGACACAAACGGTTGAATGCGCAGGTTGAGCTTCTAAAATGAGTCCTCAGGATCTGAGAACCATTTTGGCAGGTCTGCCGAAATTCACCGATAAGAACCTCTTGGTGGGGATGGAAACATCCGACGATGCCGGCGTGTATCGTTTGGATAATAAGACGGCGCTCATTCAGACTATAGATTTTTTTACACCGATAGTGGATGATCCGTACGTTTTCGGGCAAATTGCCGCCGCGAATGCATTGTCGGATATTTACGCGATGGGAGGCAGGCCTCTTACGGCATTGAATATCGTCTGTTTTCCAAAAAAAGATCTACCGATATCGGTATTGGAAGCCATATTACAAGGTGGAACCGAGCGTATCAAAGCTGCCGGGGCCGTATTAGTCGGTGGACATTCCATTGAGGATAAGGAAATCAAGTATGGGCTGTCCGTCACCGGCATTATTTCGCCTGGAAATATAATAACCAATGCGAACGCAAAACCCGGTGATGTCCTGATCTTGACTAAACCAATTGGTACCGGTGTTATTGCAACCGCAATAAAGAAAGGCGGAGCATCTGATGAGGACATCAAGGAGATCTGCGAATCCATGCTCCAGATTAACGACAGAGTTGCCGTGTTCATGGTTGAAATGGGAGCTCACGCGGCAACAGATATTACGGGATTTGGATTGCTAGGCCACAGCTATGAAATGGCAACCAGCAGCAGGGTTGATCTGCACATTATAACAGAACAAATACCGTTATTTACGAATGCAAAGCTGTTTTCATCTGATGAAAAATATCTCACTAAGGGAAATGTGTTAAACCGACAATTAACTAAAGATAATACTATTTATACTAGACAATTGGATCATTCGCTTGATCGCCTTCTTTATGACGCGCAAACATCGGGCGGATTACTTATATCTATAGAGAGCTCTAAGGCCGGAGCCTTGTTAGGAAAGATAAAGAACGCGGGGTATCATTATGCAGCTATCATTGGCCATGTTAACACCGGTTCCGGACGAATTATTTTGGAGTAGAAAATGAACAAATTATTTTCCTTGTTAATTCTCTTTCTGCTGTCTTCCTGCCAGAAAGGAGCCCCTAAACCGACTAAAGAAGAACTGGCTTCCATAGAAGCGGCGATTACTAAAGAAAGGGCTGAAAAAGACGAGTACTTCAAATCCTCCGATTCCCCGCTCAATGATTCGCTCAAAGCACAGTTCCATGGCCTCCAATACTTCCCATTCGATCCGGCTTACGTTTATAAGACAAAGTTGAATCTGTATGACCATCCTCGCGAAGTGGACATGCTGACATCCAAAGGTAAGATCAAACATTATGTTGAATACGGATATTTCGAATTTGAGCTTGATGGCATACGACGACTCAATGTTTTCCGGCCAAAACCCGCGCTGGAGGGTCATGCAGACTATCTTTTCATTCCTTTCAAAGACGCTACCACGGGTTCGGAATCCTATCCGGCAGGGCGTTATATGGAAATGAATCTGGTCGACCAGAACGAATACTATATTCTCGATTTTAATACCGCCTATAATCCTTGGTGTGCATACAATGTTGAGAAATTCAATTGTCCGTATCCGCCGAAAGAGAACTCATTGAGTGTACCTGTGCATGCCGGCGAGAAGAAGTTTGGTTTGGCTGTGCATTGAGTCATGCTTCTTGCATGGTTTAATGGGACTAGAAAAGATCCTCGTGACCTTCCGGTCAACATCCGTATCCAACCTCAAACACATGCAAAGTTGACATGGGAACAAAAAGAAAATCAAAGATTCAGTTGGGTTGATATTTGCTAATCCTTGACTTTTTAATACCGAAGCCTCTCTTCTAAATTAATCAAAAACATGACCGAAGTCATTGACTGCTAACCACGCTGAAAGTACATTACGTACTGTCCATCTGTAATAAGGAGGTACCATGTTCCCAACCCGCATCTACGTTCAGCGAAGAGCCGTTCTGAAATCCAAATTCCAATCCGGCTTGTTGTTATTCCTCGGCAACGAAGAAAGCCCAATGAACTATGGGGCCAATACGTTCGCATTCCGGCAGGACAGCACGTTCCTGTATTATTGGGGACTCGATCTGCCATCGCTTGCGGCGGTTTTGGATATCGATTCCGGCAGGGAAATGCTTTTTGGGAATGATCCAACGGTTGATGAGATCGTATGGACCGGTCCGCAGACGCTTCTGGAGGATAATGCCGAAAAAGTTGGTGTCGCATCCACCTATGAAATGAACAAACTTCCCGGACTCATCGCCGAAGCGATGCAACACGGACGCAGGATCCATTACATTCGCCAATACCGCGCGGATAATATCATCAAGATCAGCGATTGGATGGGTATGACTCCGGCCAAAGTGAATCCGTCGGCCTCGGTAGAACTCACCAAAGCGGTGATCGAGCAGCGCTCCGTGAAAGCCAAAGAAGAGATTGCCGAGATCGAGATCGGGGTCAATATTACGCGCGAAATGCAATTGGCCGCGATGAAGCACACCAAACCGGGCATGCTCGAGCGCGAAATTGCCGGACTCATGCACGGGATCACGTTGGCGAGGGGCGGCGATCTGTCGTTCCCGATCATCTTTTCCATTCACGGCGAGACCCTGCATAACCATCATCATCACAACAAAATGAAAAGAGGCGACCTCGTGGTCAACGACTGCGGCGCGGAATCGGCATTGCACTACGCCGGCGATCTGACGAGGACATTCCCTGTGAGCGGAAAATTTACGACCAAACAGAAAGAGATCTACGAGATAGTTCTGAAAGCGCAGAAGACGGCCATTTCCATGATCGCGCCGGGGGTCAAATTCAAAGAAGTTCACCTGACGGCGGCCGGCGTGATGTTTGACGGACTCAAGGAACTTGGATTGATGAAAGGCGACACAGCCGAAGCGGTCAAGGCCGGCGCGCACGCGATCTTTTTCCAGTGCGGCACAGGCCACATGATGGGCCTTGATGTGCATGATATGGAGAATCTGGGAGAGGAATTCATCGGCTACGATGCGGACGTTCAACGGAGCGAACAGTTCGGTTTGTGTTATTTGCGTATGGCGAAACCGCTTCAGCCGGGATTTGTGGTCACGGTGGAACCGGGGATCTATTTCATTCCGGAACTTTTCAACTTATGGAAAGCAGAAAAGAAACACGAGTCATTCATCAATTATGATAAACTGGCTGGTTATATGAATTTCGGAGGCGTGCGCATCGAAGATGACGTGCTGGTAATACCGAAAGGGCATAGAGTTTTGGGAAAGAAGCTGGCCAAGAGTGTTGCCGAAGTGGAAGCGGCGTGCGGAAGGTGAAGGGCAAATCACTCTATTGGATTGTATTGATTTTAAACATACTTAATTGATCCGCTTTCTTTTTAAAAAGAAAGCGGCAAAGAAAACTTCGGCTATGAAAAAAATGCCTAAACCCTCCTTCGCAGGGGTAGATGCGAAAAACGATTCTCAATCTTATCCAGACACCAACTTGAACGTCAATGAAAGCTGTTTTTCGCATTACCTTATCTGCGAAGTCGGGTTTCTTCGGCATTTTTTTCAAGGCCGCGAATACCAAGACATGATTGACATATTTGAAAACACTATGCATGCACCAACTGACTTTCCAAGGGGGACGAATACGAACTCGTACCAACTTTTCCCCCTTGAAAAGGGGGCTAGGGGGATTTGAGTAAAATATATTAGAACACAATGACCGGACGCATTTTCAACATACAGCATTTCTCCGTTAACGACGGGCGGGGCATACGCACGACGGTCTTTATGAAAGGCTGTCCGCTGCATTGCGCGTGGTGCCACAATCCGGAGTCGATCTCGCCGAAGAAAGAGATCCTGCTCAAACAGGAGCGCTGCATCCGGTGCGGAAAGTGCCTCGAGATCTGCAGCCATCACGCGGTGGTCGAAGAAAACGGCACCTATGGCGTAAACCGGGCACTTTGCCAGACATGCGGCGAATGCGTGGATGAATGTGTGACCGAAGCGCGAAATCTTGTCGGGCGCGATATGAGCGTGGAAGGCGTCCTGGTTGAGATCCTCAAAGATCGCGTTTATTATGAACAATCCGGCGGCGGCGCGACGTTTTCCGGCGGGGAGCCGCTTTTGCAGCACGAATTCCTTTGGGCTTTGTTAAACGCCTGCCGTCAGGAGGAAATTCACACCGCCGTTGATACCACAGGTCTGACAACGCCCGCGATCCTGGAAAAGATCGCCAGAGTGACCGATCTGTTCCTCTATGACATCAAGACCATGGACGACGGGCGGCACCGGCAATTCACCGGCGTTTCCAACCGCCCGATACTGGACAATCTGCGCCTGCTCGACCAATGGAATAAAAAAGTCATCATCCGCGTGCCGGTGATACCGGGTGTCAATATGGACCTGATCAGCGTTAATCGGATCGGGGAATTTGTGGCCTCGCTCGAGAATATTCATGAGATCAATCTTTTACCATATCATAAAACAGGTGTAACGAAATACGAACGCATTGCCGCTGATTTTCAACTCGGCGATATCGAACCGCCGACGTTTCTGGAAATGAATCGTGTGGCCGAAGTCCTGCGTACGTATGTTTCCCATATTGCGATTGGAGGATAATATGAATAAACGGGTGACCAAACTTCGGGAACAAAGCCTCAACGCCATTCCGCATCTCTCACCGGAAAGGGCGCTTCTGGTCACGGAAGCGTATGAAAAAATGGGTTCCGTTTCCGCGCCGATGCGCCGCGCTCTGACGTTCAAACACATTATGGAAAATAAGTTCATTTGCGTCAATGAGGGCGAACTGATCGTCGGCGAGCGCGGACCAGCGCCTAAGGCGACGTATACGTATCCGGAACTCTGCTGTCATAGTCTGGAGGATCTGGAAATTCTCAACAACCGGGAAAAGGTGTCCTTCAAAGTTGACAATGAGATGCGGCGGATCTATAAAGACAGGATCATTCCGTTCTGGAATGGCAAGACGACTCGCGAAACGATCTTCGGTCAGATGACGGATGAATGGAAGCAATGCTATGCGGCGGGGATCTTTACAGAATTTATGGAACAGCGCGCGCCCGGCCACACCGTTCTCGACGACAAGATCTACCGCAGAGGCCTGCTCGATTTCAAAGCCGATATTGAACGCCGCTTGCAGGAACTGGATTATTTCAACGATGCGGCGGTATGGGACAAGCAGGAGGAATTGAAAGCGATGGCCGTCACGATCGACGCGGTGATCACCTTGGCCAATCGGTATGCGGATAAGGTGAGCGAACTTGCAAAGGAAGAAACAGAGGTTGCGCGTAAACAGGAACTGGAGACCATTGCAGACGTTTGCAGGCACGTTCCTGCGCATGCACCGCGCAATTTCCACGAAGCCCTGCAAAGCTACTGGTTCATCCATCTCGGCGTGATCACGGAACTCAATCCGTGGGACGCTTTTAATCCCGGGCGCCTCGATCAGCATTTGTTCCCGTTCTATAAAAAAGGCATCGCGGACGGAACGCTGACCACGGCTCAGGCCGTGGAATTGCTCCAGTGCTTCTGGGTAAAATTCAATAACCAGCCCGCGCCGCCCAAAGTGGGCGTCACCGCGGCGGAGAGTTCGACCTACACTGACTTTGCGAATATCAACAGCGGGGGACTTACGGCCGACGGGCAGGACGGCGTTAATGACGTAACCTATCTGGTTCTCGATGTGATCGATGAAATGAAACTGGTGCAGCCGAGTTCCAACATCCAGCTGAGCAAAAAAAATCCGGACGAATTTCTCAAGCATGCGGCGCGTGTGATACGGCACGGGCGGGGACAGCCGTCGATATTCAATGCGGATACCGTCATTGAAGAGATGCTGAGGCAGGGGAAATCGGTCGAAGACGCGCGCAACGGCGGCACGAGCGGCTGTGTGGAGACGGGCGCCTTCGGCAAAGAGAGCTACATTCTCACCGGCTACTTCAATATGCCCAAAGTTCTCGAGATCACGCTGAATAACGGCTTGGATCCACGAACAGAGAAGCGTATAGGTGTAGAGTCAGATGATCCTGCTCAATTCCCGACATTTGAAGATTTACTAAATGCATATAAGAAACAACTTAAGCGCTTTATCAACGTCAAGATGCGCGGGAATAACGTGATCGAGCGGATCTATGCGGAGTTCATGCCGGTGCCGTTCCTGTCCGTTCTGATCGACGACTGTATCGCCAAAGGGGTTGACTACAACGCCGGCGGCGCGCGGTACAATACGAATTACATCCAGGGCGTGGGACTCGGAACGATGACCGACTGTTTTACTGCGATCAAACACAACGTATTCGACGAGAAAAAAATGACGATGGCGGAACTGCTTCATGCTTTGAGCGCGGATTTCGCGGGACACGAAGCTTTGCGGTTGCGGCTGGTCAATAAAACACCGAAGTACGGCAACGACGATCCGGCGGCGGACGAATTGATGCTGAAGGTGTTTGAGATGTTCTACGATGAGGTTAACGGGCGTCCGAATACCAAAGGCGGGAAGTATAGGATCAATCTTTTGCCGACGACGTGCCATATATACTTTGGCTCCGTCACGGGCGCTACGCCGGACGGCCGCAAAGCAAAAACGCCGCTGTCGGAAGGCATTTCACCCGTCCAGGGCGCCGATCGGCACGGACCCACCGCCGCTCTAAAGTCTGCCGGCAAGATGGATCATGTTCGTACGGGCGGAACTCTTCTCAATCAGAAATTTTCGCCATCGCTGCTGGCCGATGAAAAAGGTATTACCAATCTGAGCCATCTCGTTCGCTCTTATTTCACCATGGGCGGGCATCATATCCAGTTCAACGTCGTCAATGCGCAAACGCTGCGCGAAGCGCAAAAGCATCCCGAGCAGTATCGCGATCTGATCGTGCGTGTCGCCGGCTACAGCGATTATTTCTGTGACCTTGGCGTCACGCTTCAGGATGAGATCATCGCGAGAACGGAGCACGTGGGATTTTGATTCTGACCGAATGGTTATTTGTTTGGTACGTCAGAGATTCTTTTAAGCGGAAAAAGAAGCGGTATCTTGAACGAACTAGTATGGGCGTGGGTTATTTTTTTTCTTTTAAATTAAAAGTAATGAATTAAATTAGTATTATGTTTCTATATCTCTAGTATAAACCCTTAATAATCCCGGAAACCATATGAGCAGTGAATTATCTGAAATAAATATCCTTCTTAACGAAATTAAATCATTTCTAACGAAAAAGCTCGGTATAAAGCATTTGCGCATCAATATCATGAGTCCCAAAACGTCGAAACTGCAAATTATAGCTCATACGGAAGGTTTTGACTACGAAGAGTTAAAAATAACCTTGTCAAAGGGACAGGGGTGTTCCGGTAAAGCTTGGAATACAAAAATGGAGGCGATTTCCGATCTGAGAAAGGACGTTCACTGGATATCCACTGAAGATCAAAACAGAGTTAAGTCCGGCTTAAGTGTAATCCTTAGTTTTCCGCTCTTTGATCCGGATATACCGAAATTAAAAAAAGTCATCGGTACCATTACGTTTGATTCCACAGAGCCCGTGTATGATGCGTTAAAAAGCGCCGTTCCGGACTTATTACCCTATGCAGAAAAGATGGCCCTTTTGGTTAAAAAAAGCGGATTATAGTATTCTATTCAACGGAACGACTATTTCTAACGCAGCTTCTACAAAAAAACCTCTTGAATGGTATTTATTTGTCAACGTAGTGAGTATTTTATTAATTCAAAAGAAAGTTCATGATAATTATTGCCGGAATCAGTATTGCTGTTTTTCTCGTATTCCTCCTGATCGCCAAGAAGGAAAAATCTGAAGCGGATATAGTCTTGGCAGTGTGGATCTTTACCATTACCGTACATTTGTTCTTCTTTTATTTGTTTTCATCCAATCGGATATTCGATTATCCTTTCCTTCTCGCCATTGACATGCCATTTCCGCTCATGCATGCGGTTTTCCTGTATTGGTATGTAGGCTCCATGACAGATCAGCTACCGGAAAACAGAAAGATCATAGTAATACACTTTGTGCCGGCTCTCATGATGTATCTATATCTCATTTCGTTCTTCATTTTGCCGGCGGAAGACAAAATACGCATCTATCAAAGCAACGGAGCCGGATATGAAACGTTTGACATTGTTCGATTCTATGCAATCATTTTGTCGGGCTTTTTCTACATTGGCTGGTCGGCCGTCCTTCTTTCAAAACACGAAAAACGTATATTGGAAGAATTTTCCTACCAAGACAAAATTGATCTGTTGTGGCTCAGTATTCTCACTTGGGGACTCGGCGCAATCTGGCTCTTAATATTCGTTTCTGATGAGATTCTTTTTGTAGGGGTCGTCATTTTTGTATTCCTGATCGGTTTTTTTGGAATTCGGCAGGCAAGGATCTTCACTCATCATTTGAAAGCAGCAACCGAAAAAGAAAAATATTCCAGATCAGGATTAACCAAAGATACCGGGGACAGGCTTTACGAATCATTGATTGAATTGATGACAAAAGAGGCGCTTCACCGGAAGAATGATCTTTCCATCGACGAATTGGCTTTAAAACTCAAGATACACCCCAATTATTTATCTCAAGTGATCAACGAACGGGAGAAGACGAACTTTTACGATTTTGTTAACCGGTACCGTATTGAAGAGTTCAAACAAATAGCCTCAAATCCAAAAAACCGGCACCTTACGCTTCTTGCTTTAGCTTTCGAATGCGGATTTAACTCAAAATCTTCGTTCAACCGCTACTTCAAAAAGTCTACCGGCCAAACCCCTTCAGAATATTTCGCGACACTTCCTAAGACCTAAACTACTGTAATTACTCACCTCATACGTGTCAGCTTGCAGGACGGGAACTGTTATACGCGTCAACTTTCAAGCTGAAGCGATTAGCCTTGTGCTTTGTTGTAAATTGACCCCAGAGTTGAACAAGAAAAGGTCAATTAACACAAACTAAGGAGGTATGTATGAAAACGAAAATCATGACATGGATCACGGCGGCTTTGGCATTTCTTCAAACATCGGTTTTTGGGCACGGAGGCAATCCAAATGTGAAGCTTCACATCAATCCAAAGTGGGATGAGTGCTCGTTCCAGCTCGATCCGTCTCTAACTCAGAAACAGTGGCGTCAATTCACTCAGGAAGCAGCTCTGGTCATTTATTTCCGGCCTCTCACGGATGCTCGGCCGATGGGTCCTGGTAAATTCGAGTTTTCCTTACTGCAGTGGAAAACCGGTATCAATGAAGAGAAAGACGCATGGAATAATACGTTTGTTCATCCGGACTCAATGCATTGGCTAACCGGCGGAGAACCGCTCGCCATTCCCGGACTTACCTTCAGGGCAGGCATCACTGACAAGATCGATATCGGCGCTTACTGGACGAAAAGCCCCGGCGCCAATTATGGATTTTGGGGAGGACAGGTTCAGTATAATATCTTCAACGACATAAAAAGCAATTGGGCGGCTTCCGCACGCGTGAGTTTTATCGCGATGTACGGCCCCAAAGATATGGACTTCAATATGTACGGTTTAGATATGCTCACGAGCAAGAAGTTCAATTTATTTAAATGGATCTCCGTTTCCCCGTATGCCGGAATTTCTACTTTCTTGTCAAACGCCTATGAAAAAAGTAAGGTCGTCGATCTCAAAGACGAACATACGGTCGGCATGCAGGGTCAGATCGGCGCCGTGGCTCAGATTTCCATGGCGAGAATAGGTGTCGAGTATAGTATTGCAAAAATAAGTTCGTTTTCCATTAAGTTAGGTGTTGCATTCTAAAATTACCGAAGGCAGCTATATGAATAAGCAAAAAATAATTTTGTTGATCATTGCCATACTAAGTCTTGCACTCTTAGCCTGGGCTGTTTATCTTGCAGTAAAATAGGGGCGCGCGCATCAGATGCGCCCCCGATTTTAAGTCAAACGATTGTCTTCGTGCTAATTATTGAGCAGGCTGTATATCTTGTCATGATTCTGAGAGATGATTTTCTGCGCTATTTCTCTACGCGCTAATGCTCGGAATGAATTACTTATATCGTCGATTTAAAATGGATGAATAAAATGAGGTTAATAATTCCACTCATTCTCGTAATCTCTTTCGGCGTTCTGATCTACATCATCGGATCAAACCGAATGGATATTTCCACTACACCCGCGTTGGCGCCTGCATTTCAGTTGGCCGGGGAGTCAACTCAACTGATCGATCGAGCTGCGTCAAAAGTTATTCCAGTGGAAGAACTGGATGAAAAAGAATTGGGCGACATCATTGCTGGCCGCGCTCATACCGAGCCGCAAGACTCTGCAACGGCAGTGTATCTGAATGCGTGTATGTCGTACTTGATTCGATATTCAAAACAACCGTTCGAATACCGTGTTTTCGTTCATCCGTCGGATGTACCTAACGCATTCGCTCTGCCTGGCGGAGTCGTATACGTAACGCGCGGTTTGCTGAAGACTATGCGAAGCGAATCGGAATTGATCGCAGTCATGGCCCATGAAATGGGCCATATCGAACTTGGCCATTGTTTCAATTCCGTCAAATTCGAACTGCTTGCGCGCAAAGCGCACGGCGAAACGCTTGGAAAGATAGCCGACTTCGCCGTCGCATTCCTTCTGCGTCCCAGTTTCAGCAAAACGCAGGAGAACGAATCCGACGAATACGCCTACCGACTGATGATCGAATCTCAGTATGATCCGCGGGGATTGGCATTTGCATTCAATCGCCTCGCCGACAGCGCCGGCGTCAGGCGAGAGAACGGCATCTTAGATGCTTATTTTTCCACGCATCCTTCCTTAGAATTAAGGTATACAAAATTCTTGGCGGATGCCGATCAATGGTGGTCAAATCATCGGGAAGAAAGACGGTACATCGGCCGAAAGAACCTAACTGAATTGAAGACCATGGAAGAAAATCCGGCGAAAGATGAGTGGTTTATATATTATGACATGATCAAGGGAAAATGATTTTATTCGGATGAACTGAATGAACCCGTCTCTGGATCGGCTTCGGCTTCAACGTTGCGCGGTTTTGTATCACCCCTATTTTTTAGTCTGATTCGGTAGCCGTCTAAGTATGTCCGCCATGGCTCGTGCTTGGGGAACGTTAGATTTATTTAATTGTACAATGATATTCCCATAATCTTCTTTCGTGCGGTTCTGGCTAAGCTTAAACGAACCTTCCATCTTTTCAATACTGATCTCGAACCCAACAAGACCGTTCATCTGGAGTTTTACGGATTCCGGCAAGGTATCGAGCGATACCGGATTTTCGGAAATTTTCTCATGATGGGCTGTCAATCTGCGTACCGACTCCCAAAGTTTATCTCCTGTAATGATCCGGGCTTTGCCGGTCACATGCACGCTCATGTAATTCCAGGTGGGAGCATTCGGCTCTTTATACCACGACGAGGAAATATAGTGATGAACAGGGGAAAGATAGATAACCAGCACGTTTGGATTCTTCTCAAAGATTTTCCAGTGCGGGTTGGCTTTGGAAACATGGCCCCATAAAGCCTTTTGTCCCGATTCGTTGACCTCCAATTCAAGCGGAATATGTGTGGCTACAGGATACACTTGTCCGGAGGAAATAATGGTAGCAAGTGTGGTTTCGCGAATGAATTGTTCCATCAATTCTCGGTCTGTAACTTCGGCGTAAGCAGGCACGTGCATACGTTCAAACCCTTTCTATTTTACAAATGTAACAGCACGCTTCAGAATTACGAGCGTGCAGGTATTCGACTTCAGGATACGTTTCAAAAATTTCGATGATGAGATCGTCTACGTCACGATCGCCAACGAGTTGCGTAAAAACCATTTTTTGATCGGAACTGTAGCCAATAAGTGATAAGGGGAAATTTTGTTTGTCTTTCTTTATTTCCGGAGGAAACGTGTGCACGTCCGTATATTCTTCCACTTCATCGGCATGAATGAACACCGGCCCCGGTTGATTAAATGCATTGGCAATAGTAAAAGGGGCATGCGAAAACAATAGACGTCTGTCGATTCCTGGTTTGAACGGTTTTAGCGACACACGGCAAGGCCCGTAGCCTGTGGCGGTTTGCTCGATGACCTTGTTTCCGAAATCATCTTTTCTGGTTTTTCTTATTCTGGCGCACAGTTCTTTTGAAAAGGGTACAATTTTAAATTTGCCCATCTTTTACTCCTTTTTTGTAAAAATGATGAGGCCAATATAGCGCAACCGTAAGCAATGAACCACCCGAATCTTGCTTTATTATGATACGTCCTGTTGAAAAAAATCGTATAAAAAACTTGACTACTATACAAATGTATAGTATATTGAGACGCCAATGATTTTCATCGATTTTGAGATTTTTAATGAGATATCTTACTAAAAAACAAGAAGATATATACAATTATATCCTACGAAGCGCTCAAATTGACGGATACCCGCCGACATTTCGTGAGATGGCAGAGCATTTTAAGGTAAATGTCCGGGCAATTCAAGACCATGTGTCCGCCATAGAACACAAAGGTTATTTAAAATCAAAACCTAATACTGCCAGAGGTTTTGAGCCTGTTTCCAGGGAAATCCCAGTTTACGGTAATGTTGCGGCCGGAAAGCCCATTTTTGCCATTGAGAACATTGAGGGTTACGTTCAGGACAGTTATAAAAAGGTCGAGGGTGTATTTGCTTTAAAAGTTACCGGTGACAGT
>CAZHUW010000039.1:10529-20012 GCA_964535295.1 uncultured Bacteroidota bacterium | reverse complement strand
CGAATTCCATGACGATCAATTCATTCCGCATCACTTCCTGCGGGATCAACGAGTGTCTGGAAAGAACGCGCGACAAATCGCAGTGGAATGTAAAATTCAAAGAATATAAAGATCAGAAAGGCAAGATCGTCCGCAAAGGCATCGGCGTGGCGGCGAGCACGTACATCAGCGGCGCAGGCAAATCGATCATATGGAACGATATGCCGCATTCGGGTGTACAAATTAAGATCGACCGCGGTGGCGGCGTAGCCGTTTTCTGCGGCGCCTCGGATATCGGGCAGGGTTCGGATTCCATGCTGGCGTATGTGGCCGCGGAGGTACTCGGCGTAGAAGTGGGCGATGTGCATGTATGCCAGACCGACACGCATCTCACGCCGGTAGACCTTGGAAGTTACTCCAGCCGCGTCACGTTCATGGCAGGCAACGCGTGCATTCAGGCCGCCGAAAGGATCAAGGAACAATTATTTGAAGTTGCATCAAAGAAACTGCAAGTTCCCAAAGAAGACCTCGACTGCGGTCATCGGTTGGTTTTTTCCAAATCCGATCCGCAGAAAAGTCTGACATTCACCGAAGCGGCCAATTTAGCAGAAACGGCTTACGGCACGATCGGCGCAACCGGCAGTTACAAACCGCCCAAGATCGGCGGCGATTATAAAGGCGCCGGCGCCGGGCCGTCGCCTTCGTACACTTTTTCCACGCACATTGCAGAAATTACACTGGACGTAGAGACAGGTGTCGTGACCGTGGACAAGATCTGGTCGGCGCACGATTGCGGCCGCGCACTTAATCCGCTCATTGTCGAGGGACAGATCGAGGGAAGTGTTTACATGGGTGTCGGCGAAGCGTTGTTTGAGGAACATATTTTCTTCAAGAACGGACTGCACCGGAATCCTTCTATTCTCGAATACAAAATTCCCACTATTCTTGACACGCCGGAGATCGAATCGATCATTGTCGAATCCATCGACCCCGAAGGACCCTTCGGCGCTAAAGAGGCCGGCGAAGGCCCGCTGCATGCGGCCATTCCCGCCATTGCCAATGCGATCTACAACGCCGTCGGCGTTCGTTTGGACACGACGCCCTTCACTCCTGAAAAGATCCTGAAAGCGCTGGATGAGAAATCATCGGAACACAACGGCAACGGAAGTAAGAAAACGCGCGGAATCGGAGCAAAAAAGTTGGCGGGTAATCTGCAAGCATAGGAATTGACTCAATCCTCATAACCATCTTTGAATAGGAGGAATGGTCTGTACGATTTCTTGTATTGCACCTGAAACGGGGAATTCGGGGGTCTGAATTTCTCTTTCAACTTGCCGAAACTGCCGTTTTTAATACCCTGTTTATTCCATTGACAAACGAGACAACTGTTCGTAGATTTTTTTGAATAACGAAGGTCTGTCATGTCCGCCGAACAAAACAAACTCCTGATCCGCAGATACATCGAACAGGTTGTCAATACCGGCCAGGTGGACAGGATCGACCAATTCATCTCTCCCGATTACACCGAAATTTACGATAGCAAAAGATATCCGCTCGGAATCGAAGGCGCAAAAGAACACATCCTCGGTGTTCGCCGAACTTATCCCGATCTGACGCTTACGATAGAACAACAAATTGCCGAAGGCGACTGGGTCGTGACCTGCATCACGGCGCGCGGAACCCATCGCGGTGAATGGATGGGCATTAAACCAACCGGAAAAGTTCTGACCTACACCGGTGTGAACCTTGACAGAATTATCGATGGCCGCATCGTGGAACACGGCGGCGCGGCCAATATGCTCGGCCCTTTGCTCGAAGCCGGTGCTATAAAGATTTTAAATCAGGAATGATCATACATGGAGATAAATTTATGAGAACTGCCATACTGTTATCATCGTTCATATTCTTGATACATGGCCGCGTCTTTGCCCAGGAGGAATATTACGGCGAATACTCCGATTACGACAGCATGATCGTAAAGGCGGAGAACAGAGCTTCCGGCGACGGCAAAAAAGTACTCGAAACCGGTCGTATCATGACATTGACCAATAAAGAGATCCTGCCCGGCAGCTGCTGGGATTACGCTAATGCCGTATACGACCGCGCAGGATACGGCTGGGGCCAGCGCGAAGAGATCTTCAAAAGCGTAAAAGAGGGGCCTTTCGTGGATATCAAGCGGATCAAATACGGCGACTGGCTGTATTATATCAATCATTCCTACGGCGGGATCGAGCACAGCGCGATCTTTGTGGAATGGATCGACTTCGGAAATAAACTCGCGCTGATGCTGAGTTACGGCGGCGAAAAACGTCAGCAACCCGCGCGTTACCTGCCGTACGATCTGTCCAATGTGTACGGGATCACCCGAGCGAACGCATCACGCGGAACAACCAAAACCGCCACAAAAACGACGAATTTAACCTCTTCGAACGTTTCCAATAAATCTGAATCGACGAACGCCAATACAAACTCTGCTTCAGTTGTATCCGTCTCCGGCGGCACGGTCAACGGCATGAAAGTGGAATCGCTGAAATTCGGTACGGGCGTGGTCAGCATGGAAGTTGCCGGTGAAGGCGTTGCCTTTTCCGGAACGGGCGACAAAGTGTACTGCTGGATGCGCGTTACGGGCGGGCAAGGAAAAACGGTGAAAGTAAAATGGTACCTCAACGGCAACGCAATAGGAGAAACGCCGCTGGACATCAAATCCAATTCCATGCGTACCTATGCGTACCGCACCGTTACAGGGAAAAAAGGCGCCTGGAAAGTTGAGATCGTCGATGTAGCCGGCGCCATTCTGCATACGGCAGGATTTACGGTAAACTAACCATACTGCTGATCGGCGTTCTTTATGATCCAAATATTCACCGTAATTGCTCCCCTATTCCTCATCATTTTTGCAGGCGCCGTATTGCAACGGTCCCGCATGATCGGGGATAACTGGCAGTCTGTTCTCAACGAATTCGCTCTCAAGATCGGTTTCCCTGTTCTGATATTTACTTCACTCACGAAAACGCCTTTTTCGTTTACGGAACAAGCGCCGCTGATACTTCTGAACTCAGCGTTCATTCTCACCTTGTTCCTGGCGGCTTATGCGGCTGCAAAAATTTTGAGGCTCAACCCGCGAATGATGCGCACGGTATTTATCTGCCTCGTTTTCGGGAACGTCGCATACCTCGGCATCCCGGTCCTCGTGCAGGTGTCCGGGGAAAAGATCCTTCCTACGGCCAGCCTGATCGTGGCGGTGTATTTATTCTGGAATTTCACCGTCGGTATCGCCTTCCTTGATCTGACGCGAACCGATAACACGGAAAACATTGTAAAAGATGTCGCTCAAAATCTTCTGAAAAATCCGTTACTGATAGCGGTCATACTGGGAATGGTCGTTGCGGGCATGGATATCCAGATACCGTATATCGTCACAACCGCACTGAGTATGATCACCGCTTCCGTCACGCCGGTGGTATTGATCGTTATCGGCCTTTTTATCGGTTCATCTACGATTGGAAGAATCTCCGATTGGCTTCCCGTATTCTTATTTTCATGTATCGTGTTGATCGTAAAACCCGCTGTTCTTTATGTCGGAGTCAACTTATTCGGTGTATTGGACGTTGAATTCTCACCGTCCGTGATCGAAGCAGCCATGCCGCTGGCCATAACACCTTTTGCTCTTGCGGGTATCTACGACATGGATAAGGAATTCATCGCGCGGGGCATTGTCTTGAGCACGATCCTTTCGATCGTCACGCTTCCTTTTTGGATCGCGACGGTGTGATTTCCGCTGAGCAAAAAAACAGTTGATTAATTCCAATCAATATGACTTCACGTCTGGAAGTATTGAAATGTACATGACCAACAGGATTTATTTGATAATTCTAATAATTTTTATATTACTGCCCGGATGCGTTCGTACTACGAAACTGGAAGTGACCGGGTATAGTTCAAACCTACTCCGGCAGTACACTAAAGTCTTCACGTCTGAAGATTTTGATCTGCAGGTCAAATACGTTGGTATGAACGATTCGTCGTTCACTTTTGAAACTTACCTCAAGAACAAAAGCGGGTCCGGGATCACTTTAGATTGCAGCGCAAGTTCGTTTATGGTCGATCGGTGCAGCGCAGACTTTGAACGCAGAATCAAATCGCAATCGTCCATGAAAGCGGATATCGTGCGTTGGGGGGAATACACCGCGTGGCTTCAGTTCAAGGTTCTGGGCGATAACCCCATGCCGTGTTTTCTGAACGGCGGCACTATGCGGCTTAGCCATATATTCGTTTTGACCCAAGGACGGCGGATAGACTGCGGACCTCTTGAATTCGTTCCAATTTCAGTTAGATTGTACTAGCGCGAGCACGGGACGAATCCACCGTCGGATCAAATGAAGGAATTATTGAAATCTCACAAAACAAATTTATGGCATCACAAATACTTTGGATCCTGGCCTCGATGATCCTCCTGCTTCTGGGCGCGACGCATTTATACTATACCTTCTTCACCAACCGGTTCTCTATCCGGAATAAAGAAGTCGAGGAAGGAATGAAGAATTCTTATCCGGTTTTGACCGCCCGAACCACCGTTTGGAAAGCGTGGATCGGTTTCAATGCAAGCCATTCCTTGTGCGCCATTTATATGGCACTGATCAATATACTTTTTGCCGTTGAGTATTACGAATTGCTCAAAGAATCCGTTTCCATCAAAAGCCTGACCGTGGTTTCTGCTTTTTTCCTCCTGTACTTGGGCAAACGTTATTGGTTCAATATCCCCTTTACGGGTATTTTCATTTCCTGTATATGCTACACTTTTGCTTTATTTTTGATGTAAATACATAATACAATAATATTCAAACCGTAAAGGAGAGTATGAATACTGTTAAACTGATTCTTATGCTGGCGACCGGCGCCACGCTATTTGCTCAAGGCAAAACCAGCATGAACCGCGAAAAAGCTAAAGTAGGTATTGTGGCGTTTGACGCCGTGAAGATCAACGAACAATACAAGGATAATACTTCACTCAACAATTCGGCAGGCGGCTCCGCCTGGGTATCCGCTTCGGATTCACCTTTTTCAGATCCGGCCGCGATAACGGCTTTTGCGGAAGCCGCAACGCAGCGGGCAATTGAAGCGTTTGTGAAAATCGGACGTTTTACGATTCTTGACCGTACGGCAATGGAAAAAATCATGGCCGAACAGGATTTTCAGCTTACGGATAATGCCGATGCGAATTCTATTTCAAAGGTCGGAGCGCTTATGGGCGCGCAATATCTTGTCAATGGCCAGATCCAGTCGGTGAGCACCAATCCGGCATTTGCATCCGGGACGAGTGAAAAAGTAGGTTACTACGGATCGGTCGAGATGCAGGTAACGATTCTTGATGTGTCGACCGGCCAGGTTATGCAGTCTAAACATTTCAAAGGAGCGACCAACGAGTTTCTGGAACGGCATGAATCCACCCCGGAAAAGGCCGTAAATGTAGGGCTTGATCAATGTGCCGATGAATTGAGAAAATGGCTTCGGACGGTTTTCCCGGTCGAGGGCAGCATTTATGAAATTACAAAAAAAGATAAAAAAGAGGCCCTGACGGTCAGCATCACCTGCGGCAAAGATATCGGCGTTCGTAAGGATGACAAATTCAAAGTCTATTCCGTCAAGGAAATTCCACACCCTACCGAGGAAGGTAAGATGTTCAACAAGACGACCGACGTAGGGTTTCTAATTGTTAAAAAAGTAGAAGAAGACGGCGTGTTCTCCCTCTGCACCGTAGAAAAGGGAGGCAAAGATATTCTGGAAAGGATCACCGCCGGTGAAAAATTAAGGGTCGTGTCGGTGAAAAAATGATCGATAGTGAATTACCCGATCATTTTAATATTTAAGAAATGATCTGAGATGAGAGCGCGTTCGGCTGGAACTTTTAGTGTTTTCTGCGTATGAATCAGAAGCTCCTTTTGCCAAATTGAAGATCGGGTTTACTCACATGTCATTCCGAACTTGATTCGGAATCTCTATTAAAGCGTTGTAAAAACAAGATTCTGAAACAAGTTCAGAATGACATTTGCACTAAAAGTGAGTAAACCCGATAAGCATTTTCAATATTATGATGCAGTCCAAATCACCCTTCTTCCATCGCCTCGAGTTCCAATGGCTGTTGTCGTTCGCGCTTTGGACGCTACTGGCTTTCATTTCGCTCGGTCAGGCTTACTATTATACGGTCAATGCGGGTCAGGTATTTCCGTTTTATTCCAGGTTGGTATTTGAATTGTGCAACGCCTATGTCTGGGCGCTGCTGTCGCCGCTGATCTTTTTTCTGGCACGGCAGTATCCCATTGAAAAACCTGCCTTCTTTCGTCATATCGGCCTGCATCTGTTACTCGCGTTGATCGTCGGCATGATCCATAAAGCCGGTTCTTTTTACGCTTCACTTATTATAGCCCCGCCGGCTAACGCGATCACACGGGATGTTATTTTTTTCAAGATCACCGGAGGCTGGATCAATAGCGTGATCATTTACTGGATCATGCTCGGGATCTATTCCGCGCTGGATTACGCCGGCCGATTTCGTCAGCAGAAATTACTGGCTACACAACTCGAAGCGCAACTCACCCTCGCGCAGCTCAACGCGTTGAAAATGCAGCTGCAGCCCCATTTTCTTTTTAATACACTCCACACCATCGCTTCGCTTATGGAAGAGGACGTCAAAGCGGCGCAGCGCATGATCGCGCGATTGAGCGAACTACTTCGCCTGACGCTGGAACATGTGGGAGAACAGGAAGTGCCGCTGTTCAAAGAAGTTGAATTCCTCAAATGTTATCTGGAGATCGAAGAGATCCGTTTTCATGACCGGCTGCGCGTGCAGTATAGTTTACCGGCGGAAGTGATGAATGCTAAAGTTCCGACCCTAATACTCCAGCCGCTTGTGGAAAACGCCATCCGCCATGGCATCGCACCCAATGCGCCCGGCGGTATCATCGCGATCTCCGCATCACAGGATAACGGCAGCCTGCGGCTGGAAGTTCGGGACAACGGACGCGGCGCATCGTCGGTCAATCAGCGAGTCGGGCTGTCGAATACACAGAAACGGTTGGAACAACTCTACGGTGAACGCTACTCTTTCGCGTGGCAGAACCTGTCCGAAGGTGGATTTGCCGTAACCGTTTCATTACCTTATATGACAAGCGACGACCAAGGTCATGGCAAAAATTAAAACGCTCATCGTTGACGACGAAGCCCTGGCGCGTCGTCGGATAAAAAAGCTGCTCACAGCCCGAAGCGAGATCGAGATAAACGGGGAATGCAATAACGGACGCGATGCGATCGCGGCGATCGAACAACTTCAACCCGATCTGGTCTTCCTCGATATCCAGATGCCGGAGATCGGAGGGTTTGAGGTGATCGAACGGTTGAATATAAAGAACCTTCCCGTAATCGTTTTTGTAACCGCGCACGACAACTACGCCGTCAAAGCGTTTGAGGTAAACGCCGTAGACTACCTCCTGAAGCCGTTCGACGATGAAAGATTTTATCATGCGCTCGACCGTGCCTGCGCGATGATCGAACAAAAAGAGGCCGGCGTCTTGGCCAAGCGCGTTTTCAACATGCTCAACGGCATGCATACCGCATCCAATAACTATCTTGATCGCATTGTAATCAAATCGTCCGGACGCATTCATTTCGCCTTGACCGAAACCATAGATTGGATCGAAGCGTCGGGAAAGTATCTCGATATTCACGTTGGGAAAGACCTCTTTCGCATACGCGAGGCGATGAACGATCTTGAATCCAAATTAGATCCGAAAAAGTTCCTCCGTATCCACCGTTCGTATATCATCAATATCGGACGTATCCGCGAAATGCAGACCTGGCACAAAGGCGAATACGTCGTGATCCTCCATAACGATACTAAACTTATCACCGGCCGAGGGTATCGCCAGAACATAGACATCCTGCTGAACCGTTTCGCCTGACCTTCAGACCTCTCCCACCGATAGGTTATTTCATTTCTCTCACCGGCAACTTTTTCTTCGGCTTAAACGTATGCTTTGCATCGGTTTTAATAACATGCTTGTCCATGAATACTTCCACGTACAACTGGTGGCCGTACCTATACGGTGCGATCCTTTTTCAAGGCGTTCTCCTTGGCGTAGCGTTAGCGTTGACCAAAAGAGGAAACAAACGGTCCAATCGCTGTCTCGCCGCTGTCATGTTAATGTTTACTCTCGCAACGGCAGAACGCGCGGTCGCTGTCTCCGGCCTGTACGAAGTCTGGCCCCACCTTTTATTTATCTCTTCTCCTTTCTGGTTCATACTGCCTCCTCTATATTATTTTTATGCGCGCAGTTTCACGGAAGAACCCGTACGATTTTCGGGTATACAATGGCTCCACGCGGTTCCGGGTATACTGGCGGTGATCTATTTCATTCCGTCGTATGCATGGCCTGCAGAAACCAAGCTGAACTTTATCCACGCGCCGAAGTTATTCTACGATCATACGGAGAGTTGCGTGTACGCGATCCTGTATTACGGGCAAAGTTTTGTATATCTTAGTTTGTCGATCCTGACCCTGTATCGTCGCGCCGGACACCTGCTTACCAATGAGTGGCTTATCCTGCTTTTTTCAATTTTAACGGCGTATGTTTCATTCAACGGTATACAAACGGTATATTATTTTTTTACGTACGATTACCTTGTGCCATTCCATTTGTGGGGAATCCCGATCTATGCCGTTATCATTTATTCGTTCGCCTATTTTGCATTTGTGAAACCGGAAAAGATATTCGTTCCCTCCTGGAAATTATGGGAACGAAAGAACGGCCGTTTTCCCGCGCCTGAAATGGACAATATCATACGCCGGTTCGAAGACCTGATGATCAACGAAAAATTATATTTGGACTGCGATCTGAAATACTCGGACGTTGCCGCAAGGCTCGGCATCAGCGTGCGCGCGCTTTCCAATGCATTGAATGGTCACGCCGGGCAATCTTTCAACGATTTTGTTAACTCCTTCCGGATCCAGGAAGCAAAATATCAAATTCAGGATGGCAAACTGGAAACTGAGACCGTTCTGTCCGTTGCGCTGAACAGCGGTTTTTCTACCAAAAGCTCCTTCAATCGCATTTTCAAAAACCACACCGGCCTTACGCCCACGGAATTTCTTGAAATAACCCGTCCCCGGAAAAAAAACCGATCCGTTTCCGCCGAAGCCTCAGGCCATCAGTTACTTTCTGCTCCGAAAAGTTGAAAATAAAAACGCCCCGTTTCTGCGGGGCGTTTGAAACAAAAACGGGTCCGTTATCATTCCGCCGGCAAATAAAGCTTAGCCGTCGATTTCTTTATGGCCAGTTTATCCAGATGTCCCGATTTTTTTCCGTCAGGCGTCATGAGATGTATATGAACAAAAGAATCGTGGTGTGTGAATACGCCCTGATGTTCGGTCGAAAAAAAACCGATCAGTTCAACTTTTTCATTTTGCAATCCAAACGATACCTGTCCTTCATGCGCGTCTTTCGGCGAGCG
>CAZHUW010000039.1:6977-10429 GCA_964535295.1 uncultured Bacteroidota bacterium | reverse complement strand
ATCTTTGAAACATAGGACACGCCATCTATGATCAAGATCTCGCCTTTCAAATATTCACTGGGGCCAAGTCCGTACAGGTGTTTTTTATTTGAAATGGTGTCCAGATCGATGCGTCCGAATAACTCTCCCTTATGCATGACATCCTTCATCGTCCCGACCGTTTTCACGCTCCGGTCCGCACCATGATCCTTTGAAGGAACATTTACAACTTCCAGGTTCATTTTACAAACCGGGCACTTTCCGGGTTTATCGTACATCTTTTCACCTTCGCATTTCATGGGACACTGATACTTTACCCCGGTGTGCCCGGATGAAGGAGTACAATTCGTGAAACTGATTAGAACCGTCGTGAATACACACAGCGACAATAAGAGCATGATGATCTTCATAATTGAACCTTACAATTTTTTTGTTGATTTATCCGTGCCGCACTATTCCCTTTAACTAATTAATCCGGATAAACGGAATGTACGGTCAGAAATAATTGAATAAGTTACAGCGTAACTTTAGGCGGGTGCCAAACGGTAGTGTAGGAAGATAAAACGCCGGGATCTGAATAATAAGATAAATGTTGGCCGTTGAATGCAGGTTTGCTTGTCAAAACAGGCGCAGTTGGAATGACCACATGCATTTTCGGACATCCGAAGAACGGGGTTCGTTTGCTTTTTGATCGATCGTCGTCTTTTGAGTTCCCCGATTTGTTTTCACAGGAGTTTGCAGCCAGGCACAAAGAATTACCTTGATGTCCATCCTTCTTTGTTTCTATCAGGTGAACAAGGCTCGGCAGTATCGCCAAAAAAAAGATGTAAAAGCCCAATGTGGATGCCGCTGTTTTCATAGTTTGAATTCTTACGAAACGCCCGTGCCTTTTGTTCCAATTTATAGCCGGATCTCATTTTTTACCGGTCTTTATGTCTCATTTACCGCCAATAGGACGACATGGGGATAATTTCTTTCTATATTAACGTCATCACCAATTGAATCAATTTAAGTAATTTACCAAAAAAGGAGGAACCATGTTCTGTCTGCGAAATGAACTCTCTTTGAAACTCATGATCCATCTGATGTTGGTTTTGATGATTCCCGTATCATCCATTCTGGCCGAAACGGACTCATCCAGCACGCGTGCGCGAACCGTAGTCAAAATTACCGATGGCGTCTACATGATCCGGCACAAAGACGCGCCGGACGGTTTTCCACAGGGTAATACCACCGTCATCATCGGGGATCGCGAGGTGTTCGTCGTGGATGCGTGTTACCTCCCTTCCTCCGCCAAAGAAGACATCGCGCAGATCCGCCAATGGACCAATAAACCGGTGCGGTACTTACTGAATACGCATTGGCATTATGACCATACGATGGGCAATGGCACGTATGCCGAGGCATTCCCGTCGATCACGATCATTGCGCATACGGAAACGCGTAAACAAATGGAAGGCTATAATCCGGGGTGGTTCCAGCGATTCCCCGGCCGCGCCGATATATTCAAAAAATATGTTGAGACCGGAAAAGATGGAAACGGCAACCCTTTGTCGGAACAGGACAAGAAAGATTACCGGGAATTCATCGCGGGTATCGAACCTGTATATGCGGAATTCAAGTTGATCAAAGACCGGATGCCCCGATATGACCTTTGAGGAAGGAATGACCCTGGACCTCGGTAACCGTGAAATTCAGATCAAACATCTCGGCAAAGGGAACACGGCCGGAGACGCCGTGGTGTATCTTCCGAAAGAAAAGCTCCTGATCACCGGCGATCTGCTCGATCACCCGGTTCCGTATCTCGGAGGCGGTTACCCGTCGCAATTTGCAAAAACTTTACGGAAAATGGCGCAAATGGATGTAGAAACCTTTATCCCCGGCCACGGCAATCCGGTGAAAGGAAAGGCGTACCTGAATCTGGTGGCCGAGTTTATCCAGACCGTCGTCGATGAAGTAAGCAAAGCAGTGCATAAACTTGGAAATGGGCCGCAAAAACTGGATGCCGTACGCGAAACCGTACATAAGAATATTGATTTCAATGCCTGGAAGAAAAAGATCGTCGGTGACCGAAAAGAAGACGGCGATTTTTTTGACAGCTTCAGCGTGCAGGGCATTGTGACCGCCGCTTATGCGGAAGTCTGGGGAAGATGACAGGCCTTTCATTCCTCTAAACGTCCGGTTCACTCCATCCCATTCCCATTCGGTACCATGTAAGGAACCGCTAAACCGCATTGAACGTATCTCCTGTGTTAATCCATATACCCAACACAGGAGTACGTTAAATGCGCATCGTTTTATTGCTGATCGCCTTTGTTTCCGCGCTGGCCCATGTGTCTGCCCAAGTTCCCATCACCGAACGGCCCCTCGTTTATCAACAATCAGGCATGGATAAGGTTCATATCCGGAAGAACGTCGTGTACAAGACGGCCAACGATACCACGCTGGCCATGGATATTTATTATCCTCCCGGATTTGATAACAAAACCAAACGGCCTGTGGTGATTTTCAATAACGGGGTCGGGTCATTGGATCTTCTGAACTGGCGCGCTTATACCGACTGGGCGCGGCTGTGCGCAGTCAACGGACTCATTGCGGTCAATTACCAAAGCCGCCAGGGCCGGGCCTTCATTGATTCCGAGGACCTGATCACCTATGTTCGATCCAACGCAGGCGCGCTGAATATCGATGCGGATCGCATCGGCCTTTGGACTTGTTCCGCCAATACCGGAGTCGGGCTACCCATTATGATGCAGCCGGATAAAACGTACATCAAGTGCGGCGTCGTGTATTACGGCAGCGCGCAGCTTCAAACGATGCGCACCGATCTGCCGATCTTGTATGTCCGCAGCGGTCTGGACGGAACCCAAATCAACACCGGCATCGAATACACCATTCGCCATATGGTCGAGGTGGAATGCGAACTGACCTTCGTTAACTACGCCGAAGCTCAGCATGCGTTCGACATACTGGATGACACGGAACGGTCGAGACAGGTCATCCGTCAGACGCTGGAATTTTTCACTTACAATTTGACGAAACCGGACGTTCCTGTGCGGCCGCTGACCGCCAAACGATTTCTAAAGTTGATCGAGCAGGGCGACACGGCGCGCGCCTTCTCGGATTACCGGACATTCGTGAAATACATTCGTCAGGCCGGAACATACAGTCCTTTTTATACCTGGGCGATCAATGAGAACGGGCTGGTCGGAACCGGTTATCAGCTGCTGCAGAATAAAAAGACCAAAGAGGCTCTGGCGGTTTTTTCTATCAATGTTGAATCGTTTCCCGGATCGCCGAATGCTTACGACTGTTTATCCGACGCATACGAGGCCGACGGGCAGACCAAATTGGCGGTTGTCAATGCGCAGAAAGCGCTTGATCTGCTGGCCACCGCAACGAATCTCAATGAGAATTTTAAGAACGGCATCCGAAGAAGCGCCGAAGATAAGATCAAACGGTTGAAGAAGTGA
>CAZHUW010000039.1:0-6877 GCA_964535295.1 uncultured Bacteroidota bacterium | reverse complement strand
GCCGGCTGCTCCGATGCGCCGACCTTCGCGGGAAAACCCGACACGCCGGACGAAACCGATAAACAGATCCTGTTCCATATCCACAACGCCGACTATGCCGCGGCGGACAGCCTGATCGAAATGCGCATCAAAGAAAAACCGGACCGCCCGAAATATTATTTCCTGAAATCATCTTTGCTTTTCCATGCGCGGTACTTCTACGCAACGCCGGCCACGCGCGATTCGATCAAGAATTTGTTCGGCGATTATTGCCGCCAGACCATCCGCCTCGCGGAAAAACTTCCTCCGACCACTGAAAATAAATTCTATCTCGGCTCTGCTCACAGTTACCTCAGCCGCGTGCATATCATGAACCAATCCTTTACCGACGCCTACTTCGACGCCACAGCCGGCGAAGATTATCTCGAAGAAGTGATCGAGGAGAATCCCGAATACTACGACGCCTATCTCAATCTCGGCGTTCTGAAATATTTTGTTGCGACGCGTACCAACTGGTGGCAATCGAGTCTCGCATTCCTCAGCGGGATCTCCGGCGATAAAGAGACCGCTCTGCAGGAACTCCGGATCGTTCATGAAAAAGGCGCATTCAATAAGAACGAAGCGGGATTCATTCTGACCCAGGTCTACCAGTTCTTCGAGAACAACACGGAGAATGCGCGGTATTACGGGCGATGGTATCGGGATAACTTTCCCAACAACTTTTTCATGGAACGACAGTATAACATGATCGCATTGACCGATCTTATCACGCAACACGGCGTCCAATACTTTGAATCCAATCTTGATTCTCTCGCGGCCAAATACACTTTGACCAATGCAGGCCCGCTGAACGGCGTCGGTTATCGTCTGATCAACGAGAATAAGCTCGAGGACGCTTTGGTGATCTTTAGAGCCAATATAAAACTCTTCCCGGAAGTGGCCAATTGCTACGACAGCTATGCCGAAGCGAATGCGCTGCTCGGAAAAAAAGAAGAAGCGATCAAATATTACACCATGGCGTATGATAAGACACTGACCGATCAGACTCTGAATGAAGAATTCAGGAAAACGCTTCAAACAGGGATCCAGGACAAACTGAAAGAGCTTCGAAAGTAATTCAAAGTAAAAGAAAGAAAAGGACCTCACTGAGTGTCCGTATGATGACTGCCTCGCTATAAAGTAGCATTTTTATTAAGGCCGAGAATACAAATACCTAGTAATACGCAAATGAGGTTTCGGTATTCTTGTTTTCAGGCCTTGGAAAAACGCCGAAACTGAAACGGAGTTCGCGATATCATTTCAGCAGAAAACGTGAAACAGACCAGAAATTTTTGAAGATATTAAATTAGAGGAACTGTTTTCTGCCACTAACATAGCGAACTCCGGTTCCGGCGTTTTTCCATAGCCTTCGTGCTTTCTTTGTTTCTTTCTTTGCACGAGCAAAGAAAGAAAAGGGAAAGCGAGTCACCCTCAGAGTAATTCTTTCTACTGAAATAAAAACCAAAAAGGAAACAACATGGCAATCATCACACGCGGACAATTCATCAGCAAAACTCTTACCGCAGTCACCGGCATGGCCCTATTTCCTAATATCCTGTCAGCACAACAAGAAGGCGCCAAACAAGTCAAACCGCAAAAAGGCCCGCCGCTCGATGTGAAATTGGTTCAGGAATTTGTCGGCGCGGCGCACAAGGACTTGAATAAGGTCAAAATCATGCTGCAGGAAACGCCCGACCTGCTCAATGCCGTCAATAATCTCGGCGGATGGGACTGGGAAGATGCTGTCGGCGCCGCCGGCCACGTGGGGATCCGCGAAGAAGCGCTGTTTCTGCTGGAACAAGGCGCGCGCCCGACGATATGCGTCGCCGCGATGCTGGGAAATCTGGAGATCGTGAAATCGTACATCGACGCCTTTCCGCAAATGAAAGACGCCGTCGGGCCGCACAAGATCTCCCTGATGCGTCACGCCAAAGCCGGCGACGAACATGCTTTGCATGTGGTGGATTATCTGAAATCCATCGGAGCCAAAGAATAAATAGGTCAAGATCCGCCAATATCCCGTCTTGTGAACCGTTTTGTTGTTCCGTAAGGATCCCTTTTAAACATTGGATACCTGTTCCGTCCGAATAAATTCCGTTTGACAAACCATTTATCCCGCGCTACATTCAAGAGACCGTAAATTCTTGTCACTGGATATTTACCGAATTTCATATGATCCGCCCTGCAAAAATACTTTTTTGCTGTTTGACAGCCCTTCTTTTGTCTTCGTGTTCCAACGCGCCGGCTTTCTCCCAAAATGATTACGCCGTATACAGCGCAATCATCGATTCATTGTATCTTGCAGATAACGAACCGGTATCGGCCGTACCGGTATTCCGGTCTGTCGGAGAAACCCGGGACTCCGTTACGGCGGCGCTGGATGCGCATCTATTCACTTCACGCGTGAGGCCAACGGTATTCGATGCCGATTCCATAGCCAGGAGCGGCAATTTCTGGGGAGGATTCAACCGGCTTTTTCCCAAGTCATACGGATACATCCATTTCTTCCCGGTGGTCTACGATGCGGATTCTGCGGTAACAACTTTTGTTCAGGGCGTCGACAAATATTCTGTACACGCCACGGAGGTCCGGTTGGTCCGGAAGAACGGGGTCTGGGATATCATCGGCACCCGCATTCTATGGACCCACTGACGGGTCTGCTTTGCAATATTCCCTTGCGTCTTTTTTCGAAAAGTTCCGTCTTAGGATCAAACCCGTACACTCAAGGTAAGAACCATGCCCAACGACATCACTGCCATCTGGACGTCCTTTCATAAAGAACTCAGGGGCTTTATCCTGAACAAAACGCGCAATCCGGCCGATGCGGACGATATTCTGCAGGACGTGTTCGTCAAGATCCTCCGCAATAAGAACAAGGTCGACCGCGCAAAGAACCTGCGGCCGTACCTCTACGCCATGGTTCGAAACGCCATCTATGATCACTTCCGTAATGAACGCCCCGCCTCGGATATTTCCGATATTCAGGAACCGCTCACGGAAGAAGAATCGCGCTCTTTGAACGAGACCATCGCGGACTGCTGCGTGCGCCCTTTTATCAACAAACTGCCGGAAGCCTACCGCGACGCGCTGCTGATCACGGAATTTGAGGACGTGTCCCAGAAAGAACTGGCCGAACGGCTGAAGATCTCCTACTCGGGCGCCAAATCGCGCGTGCAGCGCGGCAAAGAAAAACTCAAAGAACTCATCCTGCAATGCTGCGCGTATCAAAGCGACAAGTACGGCAATCTTTCGGGCGTTGGTAACTCCCATTGCGAATGCACCTGAATCCTGCGTCTTTTTTCCGCTTTCGGCGTGGTATGGTCAAACGCTCACATTCACACAAAGGAGACCTTATCATGACAACCGAAGAGATCAAAACCAACATCAAGCGTTCCTACGGCGAAATAGCTCAAAGTCAAACCGGCTGCTGCGGCACCGCCGCCTGCTGTACGGACAGCGGGTCGATGGCGGAGGGTTACGAACATATCGAAGGCTACGTTAAAGAAGCGGACCTGTCGCTGGGGTGCGGCATCCCTACGGAGATCGCCGATATCCGTGAAGGCCATACCGTGGTGGACCTGGGCTCCGGCGCGGGGAACGATGCTTTTATTGCCCGGCGGATCGTCGGTGAAACGGGCCGGGTCATCGGCGTCGACACGACGCCCGAAATGGTGATCCGTGCATTGCAGAATAATCAGAAACTCGGATTCCGGAATGTGGAATTCGTTCACGGCGATATCGAAGACATGCGCGGCATCCCCGATCAGACCGCCGACGTCGTGATCTCCAACTGCGTCATGAACCTCGTTCCGGACAAGGCCAAAGCGTTCAAAGAGATATTCCGCATCCTGAAGACAGGCGGGCATTTCAGCATTTCGGATATCGTGTACAGCGGATCTCTGCCCGATGCGATACTGGAGGCCGCGGAAATGTATGCCGGCTGTGTATCCGGCGCCGCAGAAAAAGGTTCCTACCTCGGCATCGTCAAGTCGGCGGGCTTTAAAAATATTCAGATCAAAAAAGAACGGCGGATCGAACTTCCGGACGACCTGCTGGCAAAATACCTGAGTGCGGAGGAAATAAAAGAATTCAAAAACTCAGGCGCGGGCATCTATTCTATCACGCTGTATGCCGATAAACTGGATCAGGGTTCATGCTGCGACAGCGGGGAGAGCGGATGCTGCGGCAGTGAAACACCCAAGTCCGCTCAAACGGTTTCCTGCTGCGGCTCGACGGCAGGACAAAAAAGCTCCTGTTGCGGGTAACGGCCGCCTGACGACCCGGTTTCATTCTGAAAGGATCCTTTACATGGTTAAAAGGGTCCTTTCAGTTTTTTTGAATCAAAATAGTATTTGACAAACCCAGCCCGCGTTCCTACATTTAAAGCGCTCATCACAGTTTTTTCTATCGTAGGAGTTTCCATCATGACTTTTGCAATTTAGATAACACAATTTCAGAAAAATCCTGACAGGCCTGCAATATACTTAAGCGGATGTATATGAATATGTAGATAAAAAAGTATGCACCATTTTATTTAAATTGGAGGATTAGAATGAAAATCCTATGTTTAACCTTCTTAATTTCCATGTCGGCCTATGCTCAAAAGGATTCTATTGAGATTAAGAGATCCGCTAAAGATCCATTAAAAGCACATAACCTTTCTCTTTTGAATACGCTTCTTCCGCCGGGTGCCGGTTTTGGCTTAGCTCTTTACGCCGGCGATTGGAATACTCTGTCATATTCCGGAGTATCCCTTATGGCCTACGGCCTTGTTGTGGGTCCCTCAATAGGTCACTTTTATTCAAACAACTATGCTACGGCATGGAAAGGGATCATGCTCAGAGGTGGCGCGGCTTTACTGCTTACTGCCGGGGGACAATACGTTCTGGCTTCCCCAATACTAGCAGCAGCGGTGATCACCATAGGCGGTGGTCTCATAATAAATAGTGCTATCAATGATATGAACTCAGCCAGGAAGTCGGCTGAAGCCTATAACAAGAAACATGAATTATCGCTTTCACCGATCTTCAATCCGGGTGAGAAAGTTGTTGGAATACAACTATTATATGTTTTACACTGAATTTTCCGGAACGGCGCATAACAGACCACTTACCCTTTTGCGTGAAGCCGCCGCGCATTATGCTTTTTTGTGCAGCCGATTTTTGTAACCAAAACTTATAAAGGTGTCATCATATGAAAAAAACGATCTTGACCATCCTGCTCGTTACGGCATCATTCTTTTCCGGTTTTACTTTTAAGAGCTTACTCACACAACAGAACGGCGTACCTGAAATTAAAAAGGTAACGGGTATAGGAGGCATTTTTTTTAAATGCAAAGATCCCGCTAAATTGAGAGAGTGGTACAAGACCCATCTCGGACTGAATACCGATCGATACGGAGCCGTATTCGAATGGTATCAGGGCGCGGACAGCACGAAAAAAGGATTCACTCAATGGAGCCCTTTTAAGGAAACAACGAAATATTTTGAGCCTTCGACAAAGGACTTCATGATCAATTACAGGGTGGAAAACGTAGAAAAGCTGATAGAAGAATTGAAGAAGAACGGAGTGACCGTTTTGGATACCGTTCAATCGTTTGACTATGGGAAATTTGTTCACATCCTTGACCCGGAAGGGAACAATATCGAACTGTGGGAACCGAACGATATCGAATATGAAAAAATGGGCATCCAACTCGGAGCGAAGACAACCAAATAAATGTGATCCGATGGTGTTTTGACAATGCAAATCCCCCTAACCCCCTTTATAAGGGGGAATAGTCTGTACAGTTTTCACATTTGTCCCCCTTGAAAAGGGGGATAGAGGGGGATTGTTTTAATCAAAAACATTTCTCATGGAGATCATCAGTTCTATATTTATTCCATTGAGCACGAGAACAAAATGAAACTACTCCAGCGCATTCATCCGGTTCTACTGGTTGTCATCGCTATGTTCAGCGTGCAATGGGGCGCGGCGCTTGCGAAATCCCTGTTTGCCGAATTTGGCGCCATCACGGTCGTGTTCTGGCGCGTGGCGCTGGGCGCGGCCATGCTGCTGATCATCGTGCGTCCGGCGCTGCGCGCATTAAGCCGTAAGCAGTGGAAGACCAGCATCATTTTCGGCATCGCGCTGGTCAGTATGAATGTCACGTACTATTTGTCTTTGGAACGCCTGCCGCTCGGCTTGTGCGTGACCATCGAATTCATCGGGCCCTTGGCCGTAGCGGCCTGGCACAGTCATCGTAAACTCGATTTTCTCTGGGTCGCGCTGGCGGCATTCGGCATCGCGCTGCTCAATCCGTTCAGCGGGCATGTCGATCCGGTCGGATTTGTCCTCGCGTTATTGGCCGGCGCGTGCTGGGGGCTTTACATTATCCTCGGCGAAAAACTGGGCAGTGCGACGCCCGGCGCGCTCGGTTTGACCGTTGCGATGAGCATCGGAACTTTGTTATTGGTGCCCGTCAAGATCATCGATGCGCCGGAGTGGCTGAATATCCTGCCCGCGCTGCCGTTTGCCGCGGCGGTGGCGCTGCTCTCCTCCGTCATTCCATACAGTTTTGAGATCGAAGCCCTGCGCCGTTTACCGGCCAAAGTATTCGGCATTATGATGAGCCTGGAGCCGGCCTGCGCGGCCGTCATTGGTTTTCTGGTGCTCGGCGAGCGGCTAACTTTCTGGCAATGTTTAGCCATAGCCGCCGTGATGACCGCCAGTTTTGGCGCGGCGCGCGGCACTCCCAACGTGCCGATGGATGATTGATCGCAAAGATCGAATGGACCGTAACCACGCCTCTCACGTCATTCTGAAAGGATCTTTTTTTGTTTTAAGCATGAGCTTTCATTCAAAAGATTTTTTCAGAATG
>CAZHUW010000038.1:0-21190 GCA_964535295.1 uncultured Bacteroidota bacterium | reverse complement strand
TAATATTCAAGTTAACAATACTGCGGTAGAAACTGTTAAACCGGTCATATCCGATCGGCGATAGAGTGAGGAGTAATTCATGCACATATATCTTCTAGCATTCCTAATGATTCTAACCATGCTCAATTCATGTGCCAAGCCTCCCTTCGATGGAAAATCGGCAATGGTTTATTTGGAAAAGCAATGCTCATTCGGACCGCGGAACCCCAATTCCATAGGCCATCAGAAATGTCTTGAATACCTGACCGATGAATTGAAAAAATACTGCGACCGTGTCGATCACCAGAATTTTGTATATGTCGATAAAAAAGACACATCCATAAAATTGAACGGAACCAACATCATCGGATCTATCAATTTATACCCTAAGTCCAAAAAGCGCGTTTTACTTTGTGCACATTGGGATACGCGTCCGTGGGCCGATAAAGATGCCGATTCCGCCAATCACGATAAACCGATACTTGGAGCCAATGACGGGGCCTCTGGCGTGGCCGTTCTCCTCGAAATTGCCAAAATAATCAAAGCCAACCCGCTCGATATCGGAGTAGATATCATCTTATGGGATCTTGAAGATTATGGCGAGCATAATGCTGAACTTTTTCCGGACAGTTTGAATCCGTATTGTATTGGGTCTGATTATTTTGCAAAAAACAACAAATCGTATTGGCCGACCTACGGTATTTTGCTCGATATGGTCGGCGATAAGAATCTTGACCTACCGATCGAAAGAAATTCGTATAACCGCGCCAAGGAGATTGTGAACAAGGTCTGGGAGAAGGCCAAAAAATTAGAAAAGCCGGCATTCCGGACATCGATAGAAACGGACATTTTTGACGATCATATTCCGCTCTTACGCATCGGTATACCGTGTATCAACATTATTGATTTTAATTACCCGGACGCCAGCAACCGGTACCATCATACAATGGCAGATACGCCTGACAAATGCGGCGTTGAGAGCCTGCAACAGGTTGGAGACGTGCTCGTGGAAGTTTTGTACAGTGAATGATGAAGTAAGAGCGCAGAATAAAGATTGACACGAAAAATAAGACAGGCTTAAAAGTAGGCTACAAAAATAAATAAACCCCAATCAAAATAAGACATGACAAGATAAACATACCGGCCAACACCAACAGGTCCCCGCCTTTTTCTTTGGTTTCCGCCATATGCCTCTCCTGAAGTTTACTTGTATAAAGAATAATGTGATGGTCATTAATTTTACTTAATGTTAAATTCTCGAACGTTTAGAAACAAGACATATTTTTTCGAATTGTGAATAGAAACACAAAGTTTCAATCATTTCGTTTTGCAATTTTTCAATCTTGTAAGTATATTAAGTCTCATTTTAGCGAGTTAAATACATGATTCGATTTGCTTTCCCTCACTTTCTTTTCGTTGCATTGATCATTCCATTACTTTTGTTGGTTGCAATCTATTATCAGCGTCGCAGAAAAAAAATACTGCATCAAATTGGCGATGCGGCCTTGCTTGAAAAACTTCTGTCCTCCTACAGTGATAAAAAATCGAAGCTGAGATTATATCTTCATTTTTTCTGTTATCTATTCATCATACTTGCTTTGATCGGCTTCGAAGTTGGCACGAAATACGAACAAGTGAAAATCAGCGGCGTTGATATCGTCATTGCTCTGGATGTGTCAGCTTCAATGAATGCGGAGGATATCAAACCAAGCCGGCTGGAGAAGGCAAAGCATGAGATCTCCACTTTCCTGGAGCAATTAGGCGGGGATCGTGTAGCGCTTGTCATTTTTGCCGGTCAGGCTTTCATACAATGCCCGATGACAACGGATTACAGCGCCGTTCAAATGTTTCTCGACGCCGTAACAACCCAGACCACGACTTCCGCCGGAACTGATTTTTCCGAAGCCATAGATGTGATCATGCAGGCTTATCCCAAGAATCATTCGGACCATTCCGCACCGGCAGCAGGGAAAGCTGCTGTCATTTTTTCAGATGGAGAGGATCATAACCCCGATTCCCCCGGCATGATCGAAAATCTCAAAAAGCAAAATATCAAAGTCTTTGCGGTTGGTGTCGGCGGTGTGAACGCCGCACCGATTCCGATCTATGATGAGGCCGGTAACCTCAAAGATTTCAAAAAAAGCGGAGGATCCGTTGTAACTACCAAATTAGAAGAGGCGTTCATCAGCCAATTGGCTTCCGAAACCGGCGGGGCCTATTATTCCGCTTCGACCAGCGAGATCGAAGTGAAAAAGATTTATCGGGATATTGCCAAATTAGAGAAATCAGAGAATTCGGATTATCGGTTCACTGAATTTGAGAACCGCTACCAATGGTTTCTGCTACTAGCAGTCATGGCTCTTTGTACCGATTTCATACTACACAATCGCAAAAGAAACAAAGCTGACGATGTTTAACACCATTGAATTTGCAGATCCATTTTTCCTGTTATTATTTCTCTTAATCCCGATTCTTCTGTACTGGAGAAAGAAAAAGAGTGAAAAGGCATCGCTTGCCTTTTCTGATATCCAACTTATCAAAGACTCTTTCTCTCCGTCATTGCGTCTTAAACTGAAGCCGATCCTTGTATGGATCCAAGTTTTGGCTTTGATCCTCCTAATTATAAGTTTAGCCCGGCCAAGATCAAAAAACTCCCAATCGAGCATCACTTCGGAAGGTATCGATATTGTTATGGCGTTGGATGTCTCTCGAAGTATGCTTATAGAAGACATGGGCAATGTGAACCGCCTCGATGCCGCAAAAGACGTTGCCGAAAAGTTTGTACGAGGACGTCAAAGCGATCGGGTTGGCCTGGTCGTATTTGCAGGAAAAAGTTTTACCCAGTGCCCTCTAACGGTGGATTACCCCATTCTGATATCGCTCATACGGCAGGTTGCTATTGGCGTCGTCGAAGATGGAACCGCAATCGGTATGGGATTGATCAACTCGGTCAACCGCCTGCGAGAAAGTAAATCTAAAAGTAAAGTTATTATATTACTTACGGACGGACAGAATAATCGCGGAGAGATCGATCCGATGACGGCAGCACAGATCGCGCAGGCTCTGAATATTCGTGTATACACGATCGGTGCCGGGAAAGACGGCCTTGCACGTATCCCTGTTGACGATCCATTTTTCGGCAAACAATACGTAACGGCCGAAGTAAAGATAGACGAAGAAACGCTCAAAGGCATTGCTGAAACAACCGGGGGCCAATATTTCAGAGCAACGAATCAAAAGGCCCTGGAGGATATATACGAGCAAATCGGACAGATGGAAAAAACTAAGATTGATGTGCGTACGTATTTCAGGTATGAAGATCTTTATCCGTATTTTTTAATACCCGCTTTGTTTCTGCTGTTTCTGCATTTTGTATTAATTCGAACAGTTTTTTTTGAGTTACCGTAATGAAGCTAAAATTGCATGCATTGGAAGAAAAATTCTCCCTGCATTGCCGGGAGAATCGATTTTTCTCTTCCGGCGACCGGGTGCTGCTTGCCGTATCCGGCGGCAAGGATTCTGTGGTACTTTGTCATTTGATGAATATCCTGAAAGACCAACTCAACTTCAAAATCGCTATTGCTCACGTCAATCACGGTTTACGCGGAAGAGCCGCTGACCGAGACGCGTCGTTTGTAAAAAGATATGCAGACCGTCTCGGGTGTTCTTTCTTCCAAGAAAAAGTTGATGTAAAAAGTGAAACGGCCGGAACGAAACGATCGATCGAAGAAGTTGCAAGGACTATGCGTTATGCTTTTTTTGAAAATGTGGCCGGGCTCCATGGTTTTAACAAAATCTGCACCGCACATCATCTGGGAGATCAAGCGGAGACTATTCTAATGCGGATCATTAAAGGAGCCGGTTGGTCGGGAATGACTGGAATCAGGCAAAAACGCGGGCTTTACATTCGACCCATGCTGATCTTTTCCCGCGATGAAATAGCGTCTTACGTTTTAGAAAATCATATCCCTTTCGTCGAGGACAAATCCAATCTTGATAGAGCGTTTTTGCGAAACAGGATTCGCCACGAACTGATCCCGCTTCTTAAAAGCCGATTTGACCCGCAAATTGAAAAACACCTTGTTCAAATAGGTGTCATTGCCGGTGAAACAAAAGAATTAATATCCAAAGATGCAAAAAAGCATTTTTCAGCAGTTTGCACCGTTGCAAACGGCAAAATACTGCTTGAAATTAAAGCATTTAACCGGTATCTTCGGGCACAGCGTCATGCTCTCATTGAAATGCTTTTCTCTGAGTTTTTTGGCCTGAGACTGCAATATACCGATTATCAAAATTTATACGACCTGATCGAAAAGCGGCAAAGCGGTAAGAGAATATTGATAGAAAATATCATTTGTATCCGGTCATCATCCAAAGTCATTTTTGAAATCGAACGTAAACATAAAAGAACTCAATTCCATTTTGACATTGACCAGGACGGTTCGTATAAATTCGCAGATACCGGATGGGTATTTTCAAGTGAGACATTGCCCTATTCACCTAAAATCAAAAAAGAATTAGGACGCAATCGTAATATTGAATTTATTGATGCCGGAAAGATATCCGGTAAACTGGTGCTAAGAAATTGGAGGACCGGCGATAAATTCGTACCGCTTGGCATGGAAAGGTTTAAACGGATCAGCGATTTTTTCATTGATGAAAAAACATCCATCGATGAGAAAAAGAGAATTCCGATTTTATGCGAGCGAAAAAAAAACAAAGAAACCGTTATCTGGATATGCGGAATGCGTATCGACAACCGTTATAAGATTGATAATTCAACACACCACATACTTAAAATGAAATGCGAACGGAATGAAAAAGACCATTAAGACGGAACAGCATCGATTTACCGTCATGATTTCTAAAGAAGATATTCATAAAGCGGTCCGGCGGCTCGGAAGGAAGATCACGAAAGAATATAAGGACAAGAACCCGATACTGGTCGGCATCCTCAACGGTTCTTTTTTATTTGTGGCAGACCTTGTACGCGAGATCAACACCGAATGTGAGATCGATTTTTTGAAGATCGGAAGTTACGGCGATCACATGCATTCCAGCGGTTCCGTTCGACTCGATAAGGATGTCAGCGCAGACTTGAGGGGCAGGCACGTTCTCGTGGTCGAAGATATTGTCGACTCAGGCTTATCCATTACCTACATCAAAAACCATATAGAAGAGAAGAAACCCGCATCGGTTCGTTTTGTGACCCTTTTACTGAAAAAAGAGAAAGCCAAAGTTACATTCCCCATTCACTATGTAGGGTTTAACATCGGTAACGATTTTGTCATCGGTTACGGATTGGATTATGCCCAACGTTTTCGTCATTTAAAAGATATCTATGTCACCCATGACTAAGGAGAACCCCTTGTTGATTGATCATCAAATACCTGTTCTGACTTCGGACGCGGATCCGGGCAAGAAAACTCAGCACGAAAAATCAGGTAAAAAGCGGCCCACCCAGGATTCAGGACCGAATTTTAAAAATTCGCTGAGCACTTTTTTTATCTGGCTCGCTATATTTGCCGCTTTCTTCTTCCTCTACCAGATCATTACGTCGACTAACGACCGTCATATGGAAATTTCTTATTCCAATTATCAGACGCTGCTCTCCCAGGATAAAATATCCAGTATTCATGTTATTGAAAACGAATTGCACGGTACTCTCAAAGAAGAGATCAATGTTCCCGTCGACGGCGTTCCGGTCAAGTTCACGCAGTTCAAGATCTATCTGCCTTTCATAGACAGTAAAATGATCGAAGAATGGAGTGCAAAAAATATCAATGTTGAATTCTCAAAAAAAGGTACGGATTTTTCTACGATTCTCATTCAAATGCTTCCATGGATCATCGCCGTCGGTATATTCATTTTTATTCTTCGCCGTATGCAAGGCGGCGGCGGCGCTAAAAATATCTTTACATTTGGTAAAAGCCGCGCGCGTATGTCATCGGATAAAGATCCCAAAGTGACTTTTACGGACGTAGCAGGCTGCGACGAAGCTAAACAAGAGCTTCAGGAGATCGTTGACTTTTTAAAGGACCCTGATAAATTCACTAAACTCGGAGGACGTATCCCAAAGGGCGCCTTACTTCTGGGCCCGCCGGGAACAGGAAAGACCCTACTGGCCAGGGCAGTTGCCGGTGAAGCGGATGTACCTTTCTTCTCCATCAGCGGAGCCGACTTCGTGGAAATGTTCGTCGGTGTGGGCGCAGCGCGCGTGCGTGACCTGTTTGATCAGGCCAAGAAAAACCATCCGTGTATCATATTTATCGATGAAATTGATGCCGTAGGGCGCTCCCGCGGCGCCGGATTGGGTGGCGGGCATGACGAACGCGAACAAACACTGAACCAACTCCTCGTTGAAATGGATGGCTTTGATTCCAATGCCGGTATCATTCTTATAGCCGCGACCAACCGTCCTGATATTCTTGACTCCGCGCTCATGCGACCTGGTCGTTTCGACCGGCAGATCGTGGTCGACCAGCCAGATGTCAACGGGCGTGAAGAAATTTTGAAGATCCATACAAAAAAGATCCACCTTCATGAAGGGGTCAATCTGAAAAAGATCGCCAAAGGAACCCCTGGTTTATCCGGCGCCGACCTGGAAAATCTGGTCAACGAAGCCGCTCTGCTGGCGGCGCGCCGCAGTTCCGACGCGGTCGAAAATATCGACTTCGAGAATGCCAAAGACAAAGTGATGATGGGTGTGGAACGGAAAAGTATGGTGATATCGGATAAAGAGAAAAAAACGACGGCTTACCACGAAGCCGGTCATGCGCTCGTCGCGCGCCTCTTACCGGATGCCGATCCTGTGCACAAAGTCACGATCATACCCCGCGGACGCGCATTAGGCCTCACCCACTATCTTCCGACGGACGACCGACATTCCTATTCACGCTCATACATTCAAACCATGCTCACATATATGCTGGGCGGACGCGCCGCGGAAAAAATAATATTCGACCATTATACTACCGGCGCGAGCAACGATATCGACCGAGCAACTATGCTTGCCAGAAAAATGGTCTGCGAATGGGGTATGAGCGATAAACTCGGACCTGTCGCATTTGGGAAAAAGGAAGAGGAAGTTTTTCTTGGAAGAGAGATCGCCACGGCCAAAAATTACAGTGAAGAAACATCGCGAATCATCGATACCGAGATCAAAGGAATTATTTTGGATGCAGAACAAGAAGCCATGAGACTGATCAAAGAGAATATCGACCACCTGCATAATATTGCCTCGGCTCTGATCGAACGCGAAACGATCGACTCTGAAGACCTAGACCTCCTTATGAACGGGCAAGGACTTAAGCCACAGGAGACCAAATCGAACGGCTTGCCGACGGAAGCCCTAAAATCCGGGTCCTGAGAGCTATAATCGTTAAGATCGCCGCATAATGACAATTTAAAAAGGGTTTCTTAATAACATATGGAGAAATTTAATCGTTTTTTGTCCGGGGAAGTCCCCGGAGGTTTCTTTTTATATTTGATCATCATCGGCATACTTTTGTTCTTTCGTTGGTACATGAATCGTCATTCGCCGGTTGTTAATAAGAAGAGACTATCGATTGTCATTTTTACGCTGATCGTTGTTGTTTCCATTACCTTTCTTGCCATTCGGTTCGCTCGTCCGCCGAAACCTGACCCTGTTTACTTAGGCATCCTGCCATTCGAAAATGAGAACGCACCCGGGGATCTTTCTTTACAACCGAGTATAGAAGTTTATTCAGGAGCGGGCTGGGCAATTGCCGAGACCGCATCGCGTTTTTCAGAATCAGCTTCCCCTCCGCACCTTTATTTTCTACGACCTGAATGGATGATGAACTCGTTTGATAACGATAGTCTGGGTAAGGTTTCGATTTTTGACGAAAACCGTCTTTTGGAATGGGCAGTGCTGATCAAACTCAAATATCTTGTGGCCGGCACTTATAAAATCACTCCGAACGCTGTAAATATCAATGCGGTCATATATGAAACAACCACCCGTAAGAAGCTCAAACAGATTCCAACGTCAATTCCGCTTGTTACAGGAAAAGATTGGGCCGAGAAAATAAATGAAGTCGCGCTTCAATTGACTAAGACGCTATATGAGTTGTGTGATGAAAAACTCGATGAATCCAAAATGGACATAGGCTTTTCTCAAACCGCAGGATTACTTGACTATTCACGCGGAAGAAAACTGCTTGCACAAAAGTTAATCGATTCTTCTCTTAACTCCTTCAATATGGCTTTGGAGGCCGATAGCACGAATTCACTGACCTGGTATGGCATGGGGTTGGTTCACGGTGAACTCATGATTCGCACGCAAGACGGCAAACGTTTTCAGCAATTGCAGAACCGAACTGAATATTATTTAAAAATGGCAGGACAGAAAAATGAAAGATTCGAACCGTCGGTTTCTGCGCTTGCAAAATATTATTTGTTCTTTAAACCGGATCCGCGGTATCTGGACGCCGAGATCGCTTTAATCGGAGCCAATGAATTGTACGACCGAGATTATACGGTATATTATGTACTGAGTTATATGCAAAAACTGCGTTGGGAATCCTTCGGTTTATCTTCAAAGGAGGAAGTTTTAAAGAAGGCCATTACTATTAATCCTTCTGGCTTTGATAGTTATATCAATCTCGGGCGATCTTTTCTCGAACTCAGTAAAGCACACGATTACCGCGCTAAACAGGCCATGGAATATTACAATATTGCCCATCAGCTCCGGCCAGCGGATTTTGAAGCCATTATAGGTATGGTTACCGCATGCGATTATGTCGGACATTATGACCGGGCCATCAAACTCCTGGAATTTGCCGAAAAGTTATATCCGGCTAAAGCCGACGTGTATTATAATCTTGGCGTTGTCAATTATCACATAGGCAATAGTTACAAGCCAAAGAAAAAAACAAAAGAAGAACGCGAACAATATCAGATCGCTGAGGCGTATTTTAAAAAAGCCATACAATTAAAGCCCGGTCACGGGTACGCCTATTTATACCTGGCCAAGATCTATGCGGAATTCAAGAATGATCAACAGGCCATCGAATCTTTAAGAATGGTCATGAAACTCCTGGACCGGGAGGACAGATACCGTGAAGAAGCACGAAGAAAATTAAATGAGTTTTTCCCTGATGTCGAAGGATAAAAAAACATCCGACTTCTATGAAGATTGCCGTAAACGGACCTATCTTATGGGTGTCTTAAATGTAACACCCGACTCTTTTTCTGACGGAGGCAGATTTTCTACAAAAGACGCCGCAATAATTCAGGCAAACAAATTGAAAGAAGACGGTGCCGACATACTGGATATCGGAGGTGAATCGACTCGCCCTGGCGCAGATCCCGTTTCGTTGCAAGAGGAATTGGACCGTACGATACCTGTGGTAGAACAGATCTCGAAAACATTAGATATACTGATTTCAATCGATACGTATAAATCCAAAGTTGCAGATGAGGCCATGAAATCGGGAGCTCATATTATTAATGACATTAGCGGATTAGATTTTGATCCGGATATGGTTAAGACGGCTGCCAAACATGATGCCGCACTGGTGGTCATGCACATTAAAGGTACACCAAAAGACATGCAGGTCGATCCCCATTATGATGACCCGGTCGCCGAAATCATGGCCTTTTTGTCCAATTCAGTAAAAAAAGCGGCCATGAACGGAGTGCATAAGATCATTATTGATCCGGGTTTGGGCTTCGGCAAACGTTTTGAAGATAATTTTTTAATCCTGAAAAACGTGGATCGTCTCTCCGCTTTAGGCTATCCGGTGCTCATCGGATCTTCAAGAAAATCTTATCTTGGAAAACTTTTCAACGCCTCGCCGCTTGACCGGCTGGAAGGAACAATCGTATCAAATATTTTCGCTCTTCAAAAAGGGGCTAATATTTTGAGGGTTCATGATGTCAAATCAGTAAGGCGAGCTGTTACCATTGCAGAAAAAATCTTAAGTGCGTAAAAATGCAAGATGTGTTGTTTAAAATATGGATCGTACCGGTCACTTGGATTGATCTTATGGATATGGCTGCCGTGACCATTATTTTCTACCGTGCTTATCTTGTTATTCAGGGTACCACAGCATCACGCATGTTTCTGGGGCTGATCTTTATTTTGATCGTATCGATCTCCGTTCAGGCACTTAATATGAGCGGTATGATATGGCTCGTCGATCAGATCCGAACCGTCTGGGTCATCGCATTTGTCATCATTTTTCAGCCCGAGTTGCGGCGTATGCTCACTTTTTTTGGACAGAGCGGATTCTTGCGTAATATTATTAAACTGGGTATTCCAGACTACGTTCAGGAAATCATAAAAGCATGCGAACAGCTTTCTAAACGCCGCTCGGGTGCGATCATTGTCATGGAGCGCTCGACAGGTCTTCGCAATATCATTGAAACAGGTATCTCCCTGGAAGCCAATATTTCTCAACAGTTGCTTTTATCGATATTCAATCCCCGCTCCCCGCTCCATGACGGCGCAGTGATCATTGAGAACGATCAGTTATCCGCCGCAAAATGCCTGCTTCCGCTTAGCCAAAATCCATATATTGAATCTTCACTGGGAACACGTCACCGTGCCGCGGTCGGCATGTCCGAACAGTCTGACGCAATCGTCATAGTTATATCTGAAGAGACCGGTAAGATCTCGGTGGCATATAAAGGAACATTGAACCGGAACATATCTGCAACGGAACTGAGGAATTTTATTGAAGAGGTATTGAAATCAGGAAAAACCCGCGGATTGTGGCGGAAAGCCTCCGGTTCAGGTAAAAAAGAACCTCTGACCAATGTTGCGTTTAAATAAGAAAATCAGACCAAACTTTTTTTATTTTGTATAATACGATCAGAAATACAAGCTACAACAACGGCTTTTTGGCAATTCCCTTCAAGTGAGTCTTGCAGGGTCTTTGCAAATCATTCGAAATAACGCAGCAAATGAATTTTTATCATAGATCCCTATTCCTTATCCTCATTTTTTCAGCGAGTATTTCCGCGCAGCAAAATATCCTATCGAAAAAGGATTATATTACCGCATCAGATGAAAAAGATGGCGAATTAGTTTATACTTTTACTTTCCCAAAACCTGCAATAGAGAACGTGTCCCTGAATGGGATTGATTATCAGCATCTCACTTCGCCCCAGTTTGAATACACCCAAGATGAAGGCGCTCCGCAGTTACCCAAAATCAGTTATCTGATCGAATTACCCGAGGGATCGCCTCAAGTTTCTGTCCTGCAAAATATTCACGAAAGTCTACCGGTTCATCCCTTACTCCCCGCTTCCGTACATGTACAAGCTCAAGGCTCGGGTGAATCAAAGAAGGTGACCTTTATCCGCTCTGCAGCCACAGTCTCGTCCGAAACTTATCCACTCAACATCGCCGAATTAGTCTATATGGGAAGAATGCGTGAAATTCCGTTGTATCGACTTAGCCTTTTCCCGTATCGTTACAACGCCAATAAGCATACGATCGAATACAGTAAACAATTAAAAGTCAAAATCAGCTACAATATCGCACAAAAAGTTAAAGTGTATGAAAGTAATTCTTCAGAGATCAATCAGATACTTGGCTCCGAACTCATCAATGAGAAAAGCGCCGTTAAATCCCGCTTTCTCAAAAGCAAGAGCATGTTATCTCAAGAGTCGTATCAAAATACGCAAAGCACAAATTTATCAGCCGGTCCATCGATAAAGATCACAGTTGATAAAGATGGCATTTATAAGGTTAACTTTGACGACTTAACAGATACGACCGGGTTAGATTTATCTGGGATTGACCCCAGAACGTTACGGCTATTCAACCTAGGATTGGAAGTTCCGATCTATCTTCGCTCGCAGAAAGCCGGTCAATTCCAATCAGGAGATTTCTTTGAGTTTTACGGTGAGAAATACCTGGCCAAATTCAACAAATACCTGAGAGACATCCCCGCGGATAAAGGCCGCTATTTGGATCCCTGGAGCAATGATAATGTCTATATCTTAACTTGGGGCGATAAACCGGGGATCCGCCTGATCGAGGAGAATGGCGGTATTGTGATACCAAGAAAATCAGATTCCCTTAGTTCGAATCATTATACAGTCAAGCAACATTTTGAAGAGGATAATGAACGTCTGGACATCAAAAACATCAATCTGATTCAGCCGGAGGTCATCGAAGATATCTGGGCCTTTGACAAAGGAATAGCAAATCAAATTTCGAGCCTTTCACAGAAAGAATATGAATTCACAATTGAAAAATTATCCGCAAATTCGATTAACCAAACATTGCGTATCAATCTACAGGGTATCAGTCCTAATAATCACACCGCAGATATTAAGATCAACGGCGTAGGAATCACCACGAGTCTTTCCTGGATCGGGCCGAACAAATTTCAGGCCGATATCCCTATCGCTAATATTTCGTCAAATCCGCTAAAAGAAGGATTGAATAAGCTGACCATCAGCACGCCTGTGACAACGAACCCGAATCTGGTCGATAAATTTGCCTTAAACTGGTTTGAGATCACTTACAAAAGGAAGTATGAGGCCGAAAACAACTACATTGAGTTTCAATCAGGCGATCAAAGTTATACAAGCCTCAAAGAATTCCGCATAGAGAAATTCGGTGACCCGGATATCAGTGTGTATAAAAAAGGCGTGAGCCGGATTGTCAATTGGGATTTGAAAACCAATGCAGGGGCACTAAAAGACACTTCCTATTTTATTGTTTTTCAAGACGAACCGACCATTGACGGTACAAAATATGTTGCACTCAGTGAATCTGCCAAACTGCGTCCCAAAAGTATTTCGCTTGACCGACCCTCTGCTTTAATAAGCGGATATCACAACGCGCGTTATGTAATTATTGTGCCTAAATCGCTGAAAGATGCTGCGCTTCGGCTGGAGAATTACCGAAAGTCAAAAGGTCTGAATGCGGAGACTATAGATGTACAGGATATATACGACGAATTTAATTTCGGAATTAAAAGTCCTTACGCCATCAGAGATTTCCTGCGCCATACATATTCCAGCCCCAACTGGAATGGCACCCAAGGCTCTCCCCTATACATCATGCTGATTGGCGACGCCGCTGTGTTGTCAAAAAATGTGGCGAATAACTTAGATCTGATCCCGGCTCAATTCATTCAGACAGTATCTCATGGTCCGGCGATAAGTGACTATTGGTACAGCCTGGCCGACGACCAGGATATATTAGCAGATTTTTTTGTCGGACGACTTCCGGTCAGCACCGTTACCCAACTGGATGCAGTGATTGACAAAATAATAACCTATGAACAATCGAATCTGCCGGGCAACTGGAAGAATAAAGTCCTGTATATCGGAGGGCAGAGCGACAGCCGCGGGGTTCTGAATAATAATATCAGTAATATTCCTTTGGATGTTTTCCGCTTTCAGTCCAATAATATCATCAACTCGCGCATGCCACAGGTTTTTACACCTGATCGTGTTTTTGTTTATCCCATCCGAGATCAATTCTATGGAAATTTTGTCAATGTCGTCAAAGGGTTTGAAGAAGGAAATTTAGTTACGGCCTATCTGGGGCATGGCGGCGGAGGTATCTGGGGTGATATAGACTCTGTCTCTGGAAAACCCTTGCTGAATCTGTCGCAGGTAAACGAACTCAAAACAAACCCCGGAAGATATCCACTCGTGTTAAGCATGACCTGTTTTGTCGGTTCATTTGATAATTCAAGTTCTCTCGGCGAACTTCTTCTGACCAAACCTTATGGAGGGGCCGTTGGCGTTGTTGCTTCAAGCGGTACCGGATGGATCATCGGGGATTACCAACTACTGGACCAATCTATCAATGCGTTCCTGACGCCAGGAAATTCGGCGGGAGAAGCGTTGGCTCAAGGAAAGATAAACTATTTACTTGAACAAGGTATTACAGATTACGAGGTCTCAGGCGCCGGCAATACACTGACAGCCGGATCCATTCCCCAAAGCATGGTTTTTCAATTTAATTATTTAGGAGATCCGGCTCTGCGTTTAAAAACGCCTCAGAGGAAAACATTCGCTCTGTCAAACTATAGTCCGTCCAAGACCTCCACTTTTACGGTTTCTGGAAATGCTGATTTTAGCAGCGGTTCCGGTACGGCAGAGATCTTTCAACTGCGACCCGTGACGGATTCCGTTATTAACGGAGCTAATAAGTCGACATTTGTCAATATTGACACGCTCAGTTTTAATGTTTCGGGCGGGCACTATTCATTTGATGTCAATCTCAATAATATTTCGCCTGCACTGATCAACGATGGTATTGCAGGAATTCGTCTTTTCGGTGAATCATCCGACGGACGTTATACTTTTAACGCTCAGGAAAACTTCACCGTAAGCGGCGCTTTTATTTCAAGAGTTCAAACCACTCCGCTTTCGCCAACCAGCTCCGATACGATCAGATTCTCCGCTGTAGCCAGCGATCCTGATCTCATCCAATCGGTGACGGTGACATTTACACGCTCCGGAACGATCGTAGAAACAATTACGGATACGCTTTACTTCGTCCAGGATAATTTATATATCAGCCGCGGTAGCGGACCGTTTGATGAAAATGATCATATTACCTATCAGATTAAAGTTAAGGATTCTCTGGGAGACTCTACGGTATCAGATTTGAAGGAAGTGAGAATTCTCGCGGGACTCGACCTGAGACTCAAACAAGTGATCAATGCCGGTGACCTGACAAATTCAGTATTCTTGAGCGGAACCGAAAAGGCGGAGATCACCGCAATCATTGAAAATATCGGGTACATTCCAGAGGCCGGAGCTAAAGCAAGGTTCTATGAGGGTGATCCTCGAACGGTTGGAATTTTCCTTGGCGAAGCTGAATTATCCATCGACGGATCGGTTCCTAACGCCGGAAAAATTGCAACGGTTACGGTATCCGTAACATCGGTACTTAGCAACGGAACGCATGATGTATATGTATGGATAGATCCCGATTCTTTAACGGCGGACATAAATCGCTCTAACAATCTTGGTTTCAGCACGATCAATGTCAATACGTATAACGTCACGCCGGCTGCTGGAACAACTTTTGACGGAAGCAATAATGACACGGTATCTATTGATAATAGTTTTTTTGTTAATGTGCCTGCCAACGCCGTGAATCAAAATTCAGTGGTCAGCATTTTTAAAAAATCAAATTTGAACATTATCGATCAGCCTGACCTGATGTTTGCTTATCCAAAAGGTTACTCTGCTCCACAGGCCTATCAGGTCTGGTTTACAGGCTCATTAGTCAATTCCAAACAAATGTTTATCCGATTTGATTACGACACTTTGATCTATCCGTCTTCGGATCAATACCAAGACTCTTTGAATGTCTACCGCTGGGACAGCGGGAACAGGAAGTGGAACATGCTTAACTCCGGACGTCAGGTCCAGAATGGTGTTGTGTCTGTTTTAGTATCTGAAAAAAGCGAAATAGGCCTTTTTACGCTGATGATCAACCGCGATCATATGCCTCCGCATATCGAACCAACTATTGAAGGACAATATTTTTCCCAGGGTTCTATCGCCCCGAAAAACCCCAAGGTTTCTGCAATCATTTATGATAGAAACGGAGTTAGTCTCAACCGAAATAACTACGATATTCAACTGAACGGTCAGGCTATCGATTCAACCAAGATCATCTTGCCGGATTCATTAGCCAACTCAAACACGGTCACACTGACCCTTTTTACTGATCAGGACTTTGATGTTGGGCTCAATGCAATCACATTCCGCGCATCGGATGTCAACGGGAATATGAGTGCGCCGGACACGCTTCAGTTTAAGGTTGTATCGGGTTTTGATATCAAAATGATAGGTAATTTTCCGAATCCATTCGCAAACGTTACGACGCTGGCATTCCGAATAGAATCGCCGGAACAACTGGACAACCTTGAGATCAGCATTTATACCGTTTCAGGCCGTCGAATTAAAAAGATCACGCCGGAAGATATTACGAGTCAGGTACTCAATTCAGTGGGATATCATGAAGTTTCCTGGGATGCAACCGACGATAACGGCCGTGAAATCGCTAACGGAATTTATTTTTACAGGATCAAAGGTAAACTCAACGGAAAGACAATTGAAAAGAAAGGCAAACTAGCCTACTTCAGATAAAAATGATACTAAGATTCGTACATGCTATAAGCCTGCTATTCCTATTGCCGGCGTTCGCTTTTTCAGGTGACGGTTCGCGCCCATACGCCAATGCATTCTTAGAGATTCCGCTTGGAGCCAGGGCTGCAGGTATCGGAAATGCTTATGTTGCTGTGGCAAGTGACGGAACGGCCTTTTTCTGGAATCCGGCAGGTATCACCCTCATGCATAAACGTGAGCTTTCGTTTATGTATGCCAATCAGTTTGACGGATTAGGTCAGTATAACTTCATCGGCTATACGCACCAATTAACATCCCAATACGCTTTCTCGGTCAGCTGGATAAGATACAGTGTTGGTAATATCCCCGAAACCAGCGCTCTCGATGGCTCATACAACGATCACGGGAATCCTAATTACGACTTTACTCAATATTTCCATGGACGATTTTCGTATGCCGACAATGCGCTTTTCTTTTCATTTGCTAAAATGAATCAATTGAAGTTAAATTTAGGTTGGTTGTACAGTGAATTCCCTCTGCAAATTCCGGTAGGCATTAATTTTAAGATTATTCAAGGCGGCACCAGTGGGATCTCGGGTGAGAACGGCGTGATCACAAAAGACATTACAAAATCAGGTATAGGTGTAGATATAGGCACTCTGATCATGTTCGGAGTTAGCGATCTTTTTGAATCACCAAGTTTTGGAGATTTCGCGATGGGTATACATATTCAGGATGTGACCGTAACCGGTGTGAGGTATAATGCAGTTTCCTCTTCCACCCGCGCGCGAGATATCGTAAATCCGAACCTAAAATTTGGCATGTCTTATTTGCATCCCGTAGACCCTTTGCATAGTAACATACTTTTTTCTTATGAAAGCAATACGCGCTACGGCGGCGACAAACATTTCGGTGTCGAATGGGAGTATAAAAAAACAGCCGCGTTGCGTCTCGGTAAAGACGACAAACTAATCACCTACGGTGCCGGGATTGCCGTGTGGCAGATACGGCTTGACTACGCATTATCTAACCACGCCTTAGGCAATGTGCACCGAATAAGCGCAGCATTTAAATTTTAATTAAAGCAGTTCATGAACACATTGATGTCACGTTTTTTGTTTATAAGCCTGATTTGTCTTTCTTTTCTTGCAGTTTCCTGTCCGGAAGAGGTTAATCCTCCAGAACCCCGACCTGACGGCGTCAGGCTGAAGGCGCATAATGGATCTGAATTTCCTGTCGAAACGGGCTTACGCGGCCTGGAAGGCGTCGATCAACGTATTCGTATAGAATGGACCCCCCTTGGAAGCGATCAAAATAATATCATTGAAGAATATCTAATTTTCAGATCTAACGGTATAGACAGCCCTTTTGTTCAGATCGGAAATCGTTTGGTTGATTTCGCAGAAGAGGACAGTTTTTTCATTGACGAATCGGTTTTCGAAGATATAACCTATTCTTATTTTGTTATCGCAAGAAATTCAAAGAATAGAATTACGGATACATCCGGTTATTTTGACAATCTCGAATTTGTTAAGTCCATTACTCTCGGCCACAAGGTCGAAAGTTTAGGTCCACCACCCGTCGACACAGCCAACACAAAGCCCACTTTCACATGGTGTATTGGTCAAAGCCCACCTATTAAATATTTGATTAAGTTAGCAACTATAAGTGGACAAATCATTTGGATTGCTGAAAAACAAACAGAAATATTTGACTCAGACTGCTTCAACGCAAACAATCATGAAAAGCTTACTTTTCATAATGCTTCATATTCTCCAAATGACAGTCTAAAAGTTACTTTCGGTTCAAACGTCAATGTTTATTATGTTAACACGTCATTCTTTGACGGCGGCCGGCTTCGGAAGAACAATACGTATCTATGGCGGGTCGATTGCATATATGACGGTTCAGAATCAAAATCACGATGGGCTACCTTTTCAGTTACGAATGACTATATAAATCCAAACTAACTATCTTTAATACTTCAAAGAGATACATATATGAAATTGATGGAAACGATCCGAGAGAAAGCACGGCAGAAAAAATGCCGTATTGTCCTGCCCGAAGGCGAAGAAGACAGAACGATCCAGGCTCTAAAAATCATTCTTGAACAAGACACTGCAAAACCTACCTTACTTGGTGACACCGAAAAGATCCGGAAACGAGCATATGAACTGGGAATTGAAATTCCGTCCTCCGTAGCCATTCTCGACCCCAAAAGATCAGACAAAACATCCGACATGACCAATGAGCTCTTTACCATTCGTAAAGCCAAAGGCATGACTTATGAGCAGGCTAAAACGGCATTGCAAACCGTGCTTTACTATGGCGCTATGATGGTCAAACGCGGTGAGGCCGATGGAATGGTTGGCGGTGCGGTTCACACAACGGCAGATGTACTGCGTGCGGCTATTCACTGTGTTGGCACCGCACCCGGCATTAGCACCGTCTCCAGTATATTTCTAATGCTGCTCGCGGATGGTCGCGCGGTAACCTACGGCGACTGTGCGGTGATGCCCTATCCTGAGCCTGAACAGTTGGCTGATATCGCTATTGCATCAGCTGAAAGCCACAGGCAACTAACGGGTGAAGAGCCGATTGTCGCGATGTTATCTTTTTCAACAAAAGGTAGCGCCAAACACGAAGCGATAGACAAAGTAACACAGGCTCTTGTTATCGCAAAAAAGAAAAGGCCTGATCTGAAAATCGATGGTGAGCTGCAATTTGATGCGGCATATGTGGAATCGGTCGGAAAACGTAAAGCACCGGACAGTCTTGTAGCAGGTAAAGCAAATGTTTATATTTTTCCAAACTTAGACGCAGGCAATATTTGTTATAAAGTAACGGAGCGTATAGGTAAAGCACAGGCGGTGGGCCCGGTTATTCAGGGTTTGGCTAAACCCATCAACGATCTGTCCAGAGGATGCAGCGCGCAGGACATTGCGGATGTGACGGCAATTTGTTGCCTTAAAGTTTAACTCGCGCTGATTTTGACGGAGTTTTTTTTGAGCATTTGCATACCGCCGGCTTGACGTCGCTCGATCATGAACTTTGCCGTATTGGCAATGCTTTCAGGATCTAGCCCAAGCCGCTGATAGAGAATGCTGCATTCACCGTGTTCCACAAAATGGTCCGGCAAACCCAGCCGTTCAACACGGATGGAAGAAATCTTTTCAGAGAAATTCTTGTCTTTTTTTGCGCCTTTTTCAATAAATTTTGATGAATAGATCGTTTCCACCACGGCGGACCCAAATCCACCGATGAGGACATTATCTTCAATTGTAATGATATCTTCAAATTTTCTGCAGACGTCTACTAACATGTCTTCATCCAGCGGTTTTATAAAACGCGCATTGATGATCGTCATGGTATAACCCTCCTGCAGGAGAATCTTAGAAGCTTTCATAGCATGATCGAGTATCGGACCAACCGCGATCACAGCGATATCGACGCCTTCTTGTAACGTTTCCGACTTTCCAATGGCGATTCTCTCAAATTCATCCTTGATCGTTACCCCCAGACCATTGCCACGTGGAAATCTCAATGCGATCGGCCCTGCCGTGTGATGCACGCCGGTGTAAACCATATCTTTCAATTCATTTTCATCCTTTGGCGACATGATGACCATTCCCTGAATACAACGTAAATAGGAGAGATCCAGTGAACCGTGATGCGTCGGCCCATCGGCGCCAACCAAACCTGCACGATCCAAACAGAAAAACACCGGCACATTTTGTATGGCGACGTCATGAACGATCTGATCATATGCGCGCTGTAAAAATGACGAATAAATGGCAACTAGCGGTTTCAATCCGCTTAACGCCATACCCGCTGACATAGTTACCGCATGCTGTTCCGCAATACCGACATCAAAGAACCTATCCGGCATCTCTTTGGCTAAATATTTCAGCCCGGTTCCGTCCGCCATCGCCGCCGTGATGCCGACCACATCGGGGTTTGCTTGGCACATTTTGACAACCGTTTTCCCGAAAATGTCCGTGTAACTTGGAGCGATCCTGCTTTCCATACTTCCGGCATCCGCTTTTTTGGGAGGGGTGACGGCGTGGAACTTATTGGCGTTCACCTTATACTTTTCAACATCCTGCTCCTCAAGCGGCATGCCTTTACCCTTCTTGGTAAGCGCATGGATCAGAATCGGACCCTTCAGGCTCTTAACATCATGAAGTAATTTGATCATTCTCGGTAAATCATGCCCGTCCACCGGGCCAAAATACCGGAATCCCAAACTTTCAAAAAAATGCCCAGGAACAAGAATGGATTTAACTCCTTCATCGAGCTTGGCGAGCCCTTGCCTTACTTTATCACCAAGATCGTGAAATCGGCCAAGGGCATTCCATATCTCATCTTTAACTTTATTGTATAAGGGCGTCGATATAAGATCAGTCAGATAATTTGACAATGCGCCCACATTAGTGGAAATGGACATCATATTATCATTAAGCACAACGATCATATCCGTTTTCAGCATACCGGCATTGTTCATTGCTTCAAAGGCCATCCCGCCGGTAAGCGATCCATCACCGATGATGGCGACAACTTTGTGATTTTGTTTTAATCTGTCTCTGGCAATAGCCATACCGACCGCCGCTGATATCGATGTGCTCGCATGACCGGCGCCAAATGCATCATATTCGCTTTCGTGGATTTTACAGAAACCGCTCAAACCGTCTGTCTGGCGAATCGTATTAAAACGGTCTTTACGGCCGGTCAATAACTTATGTACGTAAGCTTGATGACCGACATCCCAAATAATCTTGTCGGTCGGCGCATTAAAAATATAATGCAGAGCAACCGAAATTTCGACCACGCCAAGGCTCGGAGCTAAATGCCCTCCGATACGCGTGATCTCATCAATCACGTGCTGACGCAGTTCGTGCGATAGCTGTACTAATTCTTCGGTTGAAAGTTTTTTCAGGTCTTTTGGCAGATTGACCTGATCGAAAACTTTACCCATATATTCTCCCGTTAAAATGGTCACATTGTGTCAAAGCGAAGCAAAAGTAATCATTTAACCCTATGTAGTCAATGAAAATTTGAGCCTGAGCCTTTCAAAAAATGCGATATTATTGAGCATTGAGACCGTGCCGATTTGATTTTCGTTGCC
>CAZHUW010000037.1:5783-21724 GCA_964535295.1 uncultured Bacteroidota bacterium | reverse complement strand
ATGGGTCAGTGTGTTATAGCAATCAGTTCCTCTTGATCGGATCCAGTATGACCACGTTCTTTCTTTCGGGGACGAGATATTTCTGTGCAACACGCCGGATATCTTCTTTGGCGGTTTGTTCGATCAGTTCTGCAAAAACATTGATATATTCCGAGCCATGCTTTCCGGACAAAATCTCATAACGTCCGATCATCTCAGCGCGGTATTCGTTGGTTTCCAGCGCATGTACAAACCCCGATTCCACCATATTCTTGATCCGTTCGTATTCGTGATCTAAGACTGGCAGCGATTGAATCTTGGATATTTCATCCATCAATGCCTGCTCCACTTCTTCAACGGTGTGGCCGATCTGAACCTGCGCCGTGACCTGGAACAAACCGGGATCTTTTGACCCTTCGAATGAAGCCGATGCAAATGTGGCGATCTGCTTTTCGTAGACGAGGGATCTGTGCAGTCTCGAACTTTGGCCCGCGGAAAGAACATGACTCAGAAAAACCAGAGGAACGTAATCCTCATGATCCATCGAAACCGCTTGATAAGCGATCATCAGCGATGCCAGCTCCGCTTCTTTCTGAATGATCTTTCTTCGTTCGGTACGTTGAAGCGGTTCCGCATCGATTTCCGGTTTCTGTGAAGCTTTAGCAGAGATCTGCCCAAAATACGATTCGGATAGCTGCACGGCGCGTTCCCGGGTCACGTCGCCGGAAATAACGATCACTACATTTTCCGGTACGTACCACGTTTTATAATAGTCCCACATATCCTGCCGCGTTATGGCGTTGAGATCGTCCCAATTTCCGATCACGGTGTTCTTATAAGGATGGCGTTCATAAGCAAGACCGCACATCGTTTCATACATTTTACCGAAAGGCGAATCCTCGTAGCGAAGCCGCTTTTCCTCTTTGATCACTTCTTTTTCAGATATCACATTCTCTTCGGGAAGCGCTAAATTTTCCAACCGGTCTGCTTCCATATCTAAAATGGTTTCAAGATGTTCGGAAGGTATATTGGAATAATAGGCTGTATAATCCTGCGACGTGAATGCATTTTTGGTTCCTCCAAGACGCTGGATAAGCCAGGAATTCTCCCTGGGCTTGAACCGCTGCGTTCCCATGGAATAACAATGCTCCAGATAATGGGAGATGCCCGTGATTCCAGGCCGTTCATTTCTGCCGCCTACCCGCAGCCATAGCATCACGGTGCATATGGGCAGTTTATGGTCTTCATTCAGGAGGAGAGTGGAACCGTTATTCAGAGTTTTTCGAAAGATCTCAATTTTTGGAAGTTTCATCCGCGCATCAGCCGTACGAAATATTCAATTTTTTTACTGAAGTGAAGTTACTTAATTCGATAGGGAGATTCAATATGAATTATTGATTATATACATGAGTTTGGATATGTTCCATATATTATCATCACGATATTTCAACAAATCAAACAACGGAGATGTACCATGTCTACGATCTTTAAAATGCTGTTGATGTCCCTTTTGATCATTGCGTATCCGCAGAATACCGTGGGGCAAAATAAGCGCTTAGTTACCGCTGAAGACCTGTGGAATATGAAACGCGTTTCTTCGCTGAACGTCTCTCCGGACGGAAAGTTCGGTTGTTTTGTCGTTTCGGAATACAACATTAAAGAAAATAAAGGGAACTCAGACCTTTGGCTGATAGACCTTGCTTCCAATAAAATCAAACGGCTAACGACCAATGTCGGGTCGGACAATTCGCCCGTTTGGCATCCCAACAGCCGAACGATTGCATTCATCTCCAAACGCGAGGGTGACTACCCGCAGTTGTATCAGATAGACATCGACGGCGGCGAAGCTTCGTTGATCACAGAAATGCCATTGGGAATTTCCAATCCAAAATATTTTTCTGATGGAAAGCGCATCGCGTTTTCATCTTCTATTTTGCCCGAATATGAAAATGATTTTGACGGAATGAAGAAGGCCCTGAAGGAACGAAAAGACAGCAAAATGACGGCTAAGGTAAGCGAGAACCGCTTCTACCGCTATTGGGATAATTGGCTCACCGAAGGATACGCCGTTCATATTTTCAGCTACAACCTTGAGACCAAAGAACGGACGGATCTTACCAAGGGATCAACACGCATCCTTTCGGTCAGCGATGTTGGCCTGGGTTCCAATTACGAACTTTCGCCGGACGGTAAATGGATGGCTTTGACCGCTAATACAACGCCGCCGCCGTACACTTCGCTGAATCAGGACGTGTATTTGGTATCGCTTGAAGGAAATGCAGACTGGATCAACCTAACCAAGGATAATGAACAGGGCGACAGCGATCCGTTCTTTTCCAAAGACGGGAAATATATTTATTACAGCCGGCAAACCGACCCGGATTACTCCGCAGAGAACGAGCGGCTGATCGCCTATAACGTAGCAACTAAAGAACACAAGATACTGACGGATACTTCTTATTCCTTCGGTTATTATAACGAATCGAATTCCGGTAAACAATTATACATGCTCGGTTCCGACCGCGCACGCACCTCGGCTTTCATGCTTGATCTTACAACAGCAAAAGTTCTAAAACTATTTACGGAAAGTACGGTCAATTCCTTAAATCTCTCCGGCGACCGTCTTGTTTTCATCAAAAACAGTCTGTCACAGCCGTCTGAGATTTTTGATTACAATTTGAAAACTAAAAAGATCTCGCAGTTAAGCTTTTTCAACAAAACACTCACCGATTCCATACAGTTCGGAAAAGTCGAGAACCTGACCTTCAAAGGCGCGGGCGACGACCCTGTCCAAATGTATCTCCTCTATCCGCCGCAGTTCGATCCCGGTAAAAAGTATCCGCTTATCCACCTGATCCACGGCGGTCCGGCCGGTACGTTTGGGGACGAATTTCATTACCGCTGGAATGCACAGCTGTTTGCCGCGCCCGGTTATGTGATCGCGATGGTCAATTTCCACGGGTCAACCAGTTTCGGAAATGCCTTCGGCAAATCGATCGTCGGCGCGCACGGCGATAAACCGTTCACCGACATCATGAAGGCAACGGACTACCTTTTGGCAAATTATCCTTTCATCGACAGCACGCGCATGGGCGCTGCGGGCGGAAGTTACGGCGGATATCTGGTCAACTGGATCGCGGGCCATACCAACCGGTTTAAAGCCTTGGTCAGCCATGCCGGCGTGTACAACCTGATGGGCCAGTTCGCTTCCGACGTGACGTATGAACGTGTCAAAAATTATAATGGGGCGCCGTGGGAAGGACGATATGAAGAGATCAACCGTTACAGCCCTGCATTTTATTCAAATCTTTTCCAGACGCCGATGCTGATCATTCACGGCGAAAAGGATTACCGCGTGGTCGTTACGCAGGGATTGGAGATATACGGCGTGCTCAAAGGTAAAGGCGTCGATGCGCGTCTGGTCTATTTCCCCAACGAGAACCACTGGATACTTCAGCCGCAAAACTCGATCTATTGGTACAAAGAAGTTCACGGCTGGTTTGCAAGATATTTTAGATAAAGCATTAGCTTTTGCAAAAGCGATTCCGTTATGTGTCAATCTGTTAGAATTTTTTCTTACAGATTGACATCTTGCCGTTACTTGGCGAGCGCGATCAACTAAATTTCGCAAACAAAAATTAACTTCATGATACTCCCGAAACCAGAAGATATCATTAACCTTCCCCCCGACGGCGGACCGGAATTCAACCGGCTGGTCTTTGAAAAAAGCCCTTATCTTCTGCAGCATGCGCGTAATCCGGTGAATTGGTATCCGTGGGGAACCGAGGCATTTGAAAAAGCGCGATCGGAGGACAAACCTGTTTTCTTGTCCATCGGGTACGCTACCTGCCATTGGTGCCATGTGATGGAACATGAGTCCTTTGAAGATTCCGGCGTGGCCGCGATGATGAATGAAACCTTTGTCTGCATCAAGGTAGATCGTGAGGAGCGTCCGGACATTGACAACATCTACATGGCCGTAACGCAGGCTATGACGGGACACGGCGGATGGCCTATGACCGTGATCATGACCTGGGATAAGAAACCTTTTTTTACCGGAACCTACTTCCCTAAAAGTACTATAGGCGGACGACCCGGCATGATGGAACTGGTTCCGGCGATCGCGGATGCATGGATAAGCCGGAAAGATGAGGTGTTACAATCGGCAAATGACATCACTGCGGCCATACAGAAAAACACTTCCGGAGATTCCGGGGCCTCATTGGATGCCTCCGTTTTTGATACGGCCTTTACCATGTTCAAAAGCCAGTTCGATAACCGCTACGCAGGCTTCGGCAACGCGCCCAAGTTTCCCACGGCACATAACCTGTCCTTTCTTCTGCGTTATTGGAAACGGACCGGCAACGCGGATGCGCTTACGATGGTTCAACGCACACTCAAAGCGATGCGACAGGGCGGCATGTACGATCATATCGGTTTCGGATTCCACCGATATTCAACGGACGCGAAATGGTTCCTGCCTCATTTCGAAAAAATGTTATACGATCAGGCGATAAACGCGATGGCTTATACTGACGCGTATCTGGCAACGCAGGATCCTTTTTACCAAAAAACCGCCGAAGAGATATTTGAATACGTTCTCCGCGACATGACCGATCCGGAAGGCGGGTTCTATTCCGCTGAAGATGCCGACAGCGAAGGCGAAGAGGGTAAATTTTATTTATGGAAACTAACTGAGATCGAAAACATTTTAGGCGCTGATGACGCTGCGTTCTTCAGCAAAATATTCAATATCACGGCGGATGGAAATTATTATGAAGAAGCGACACGGGAATTCACCGGAACTAATATTCCTTTTTTAAATAAAGACGCCGATGTACTGGCGTATGAAAACGGGATGCCGGAAGACGATCTTGTTGTGCGGATCGAGTCTTTGCGGAAAAAATTATTTGACGTTCGTAAGCAGCGTATGCATCCCCTGAAAGATGATAAAATTCTGACCGACTGGAACGGCCTGATGATCGCCGCTTTAGCCAAAGGAGCCCAGGCATTTAATCAACCCCGTTATGCCGAAGCGGCTAAAAGGGCGGTGGATTTTGTGTTGACTCGGCTGCGAACTCCGGACGGGAAATTGCTCAAACGTTACCGTCTGGGCGAAGCCGGGCTGCAAGCCCACCTGGACGATTATGCGTTTTTGATTTGGGGATTGCTGGAATTATATGAGGCCACGTTGGACATCCACTGTCTCAGAACTGCAATCGAATTGAATGAGACGATGACCGAGCTTTTTTTGGATAAAGAGAATGGCGGATTTTTCTTTACGGCATCAGGCGGAGAAAACTTGATCCTGCGTCCAAAAGAGATCTATGACGGCGCGATCCCTTCGGGCAATTCCGTAGCGGCTCTGAATTTGATCAGGTTGAACCGGATCACTGGAAAAGAAGAGTATGCGCGAATGGCAGAATCAATCGGCAGGTCCTTTTCGGGCAACATTTCTAAAGTGCCTATGCTATATGCGCAGTACCTGACCGCATTCGATTTTGAGATCGGGCCGTCTTACGAAATTGTAATTGCCGGTAACCGCAACGACGAATCCTCCCAACAGATGTTGGAAGCCGCTCGTTCCGTATTTATCCCGAATAAAGTCATTCTTTTTAAGTCACCGGATTTGTCCGATGAACTCGCCGAGATTGCGCTTTTTACCGAACATCAGGTCATGAAACATGGAAAAGCGACGGCGTATGTGTGTCAGAATTTTTCGTGCAGTGCGCCAACTAATGATATTTCAAAGATGATGGAACTACTTGCACCTCAGTAATTCTCAGCAGCACCCGCCTCCGTCATAAAAATAGGTCGATTCGGAAATATAGATATCGCTTCGGTGCAGAGACAATAACGCCTTGGCCGTCTTGTCGCACACCGCGAGCGGCTGATTATAATAAAGCACATGCCCTTTACGGTCGTCAAAATATTCGTCGCCGCCGAAGTAGATCGCCGTTCGTCCAGTAAAAACGCACGGTCCGTCCGACGGCATCGGATCTTTGATGGCGCAGATCTCCACGCTTTCAATATGAATGGCCGTATCCGTATCATAATGGCCCGGATCGAGAATGCGGTAAGGGCGGCGTGCGCGAACTTCGATCGTGCCGAACCCGATATCCGTGATCGTTCGGATATAATCGCTGAGGGGCATCGAACCGCTCAGGCACAGTGCACGAAGATTGTCGTCTTCTCTCAGATGTTCCGGAATATCGTGATCGCACACGGGATCGGATAAAACAAGACGCCCGTGCGGTTTTAGAACGCGATGCATCTCCTGCAAAGCTCTTTTGAGGTCTTCCATCTTGAAGATATTGAACAGACAATTTTGCGCAGCCACATCGACGCTGTTGGCAATCAATGGCAGATCGAGCGCGCTGCCGCGGCGCAGATCGACAAATTCCGGTCGAAACCACGCATTCACCGCCGCCGCTTCCTGAAGATTTTGTTTACACGCAGCGATCATCTCGGGCACCACATCCACGCCCACGACCGCCTGCGGCCTGCGGCTGAAATAGGAAAATTGAAGCAACTCCATCCCGCCGCCCACGCCGACATATAGGATCGTCGGATTATTTACAAGATCGCGGGGATTGACCGTACTGCCGCAGCCGTAATTCATCTCCAGCATTTTTTTAGGAACGGTTAAGTCCGGCAATTGCCACACCGGCGTGGTCGTACAGCATAATCCTTTGCTTGGGTTCAGCGCGGCGTCTTTGTAAACATTATTCGTTGCTTCGAGATAACTCATACGGTTGCTCCTTTAAGGAATAAAATACATCTTAGAACACGGATGGCTCAGATCAAACTGATTTAATCGGATATTTCATATTAATTTCCATTGCGTGATTTCTTTGCGCCCTTTGCGGTCAATCGGTATTCAGTTCTATTCGTTGAGATCCCAGTCGTAGCTTGAATAGGATACCGATGCCGACCGATCGATCCTGACTCGCGAATATTTGTTCAGAAAATCGATCACGCTCCCGTTTGCAGTAAAATCTTTTTCAAACCAGTCAAATATCTTTGATATTTCGATTTTATCTGAAGCGATTCGATTCTTGCTTAAATTATTGACAAAAGCGGATGCGGCCTCGTCAAGCTGTTGGTCCAGGCGCGATGCTTCGAAAGCCTCATTGCGCAGGTTCGGGCAGGAACGTGATGCGCATACGATCGCAAAATGGATACGCGCATCGTTAAATTCCTTTCTTAATATATCATGTTCAATGTGATTAAGCGTGTACGCTTCCCCGCCGATAGTTATGAAATCTATATCCCATGGCGATTTGAATAATCCGCCGATGTCTTTGATGCTTTCAACGGGATAATTCTGTATGATCAGTTTGATCGTGAACGCGTTGTATGCGTTGATCCAATAAGCTTTACGCTCATTGGCCGTCCAATGTTTCCCTGGCGGATTATCGGATATCGATTTCAAATAATCGTCAAGCTCGGTTTTATCATGAAGCGTTTTTTTATAATTCACGTTTCCATCAGCGCTAACATGTGCTTTCAAAAAAACAGTCCATCGCTCGTGCGACACCTGGCTTTGGGCGATTTCACTTATTGTTGACAGAAGTACGCCAAAAATAATCAGTCTTACGCGATGCATAGAAACCTTCTTTTAACGAATTTGTACTAAACCCCAGTACAACACGGCACTCAGAACGGCCGCTGTTGGAAGCGTAAGCAACCAGGACAGCAGAATATCGCGAATGACCTTCCCGTTTGCGTTCCCGGTAACCAATCCTATTCCAAACAGCGATCCGACCGACACGTGCGTCGTTGAAACCGGCATTCCATGAATGCTGGCGGTCGTCACGAGCAGCGACGTGATGAGATTGGCCGTAAAACCCTGTCCGTCATTCATGGCCGTGATCTTTTTGCTCATCGTTTCGGCAACTTTTCGCGCATTGAGCCACCCGCCCAAAACGACCGCGAGCGTGATCAAAAGTATATCATGGTCAAGTCCAAATGCGCCTACGAGTAATAAAAGTCCCGCCATTTTAGGCGTATCGTTAAGGCCTCTAGCAAAACATACTATTCCGGCGGTAAGAAAATGCGCTGAATTCAGCAGGGTTTGTGCGCTCACACCGACAAAATTACCGGTATATTGTTCTCTGCAAATGGCTGTGGAATTAACATGTACTGTCAAAGGCTTGAGAGGGTGCGTAGCCACAGCGGCCTTGCCGGATGATTGAAGAACATACTCAGGGCTTTCCTCGCCGATACACGCACACGTGGTTTTCGTGATCCCTGCGCTTTTCCCTACGTAACGAAACACAAGATAGGCTCCGACACACAATGAGGCCGCAAGGAGAGGACTCACCATGAGAGGTAGAAAAAAGACGCTGCCCAGTTTTTCAAAATTGAATTGAGTTCCTACGGCAACAACGCCGCTCCCGGCTAATGCCCCTACCAGCCCATGCGTAGTAGAAATAGGCATTCCGATCAAAGTCGCCAGCATCACAGTACCCGCAGCCCCAAAAGCCACGGCGGCGGCAAATTCCGGCGTCATTACGATCGTATCAGGAACCAAACCCTTGCCGGAAAAGTTTTTGATCAGTATCTCAGCGAAAAATAAAGACGTCAACGATCCTAGCGCGGTCGTTAATGTCGCCCATCGAATGGCTTTACGATAATCCGTTGTACCGCTGCCAAACAATGTTGCAACGCCTTTGAAATTATCGTTGGCGCCATTGGAATAGGCTAAAAAGAAAGCGGCGATCAAAATGAGGTATAGCAATCGGTTTCTCTTTTTCAGATTTGAATTAGATGATAGATCCCTGGCAGCTGGATCCGGCGCCGGCCGTACATCCATAGCAGTGTTGCCCGATAATAATATTGCGCCCGTTAAGTTTTTCAGAGTTAAAATCTGCAATATGCCGTGGACTTCCGTTGGTGAAAGATAATTCCAGCATCTGATTAAAATCACAGTCGTATAGTCTGCCGTCCCAACCTACGGATAACGTATTCCGGCACATCACCCCTGCGGCGGCGGCAGGATTGTAGGCGTTGACAAGTTTCTCCATATAGGCTTCATATTTACCGGTCTGAAGCAGATGATCGAGAAAACGGCTGATCGGCATGTTGGTGATGGTGAACAAACGATTGAAAACGACGCCAAATTCATCTGACAAAATCCGTTTATAATCGGCTTCCAGTTTTTCCTGCGGCGGCGGCAGTGACGGGCCAACAGGATTATAAACCAGATCTAATTCAAGCCCGCTTCCATCGGCCCCGTAACCCAGCCCATTCAACATTTTGAGAGCTTCAATGGATTTTGCAAAAACGCCGCCGCCTCTTTGTTTATCGGTGTTCTCAGCCGTATAACAAGGGAGCGAGGCTATCACAGCTAATTTGTGATCAACAAAGAATTTCGGATAGGTGCTGAATTGGGCGTTAGAAACAAGGATGGTCAGATTGCTTCTGACGATAATTTTTCTTTGGAGCTTTGAGATCTTTTCAACGAACCATTGAAAATCCGGATTCATCTCCGGCGCGCCGCCGGTAAGATCCACTGTGTGAATGGCCGGCGTTTTTGTCAATGCTTCTAAACAATGTTCCATCGTTTTCCGGCTCATGATCTCTTTGCGGTCCGGCCCGGCATCCACATGGCAATGCGAACAGGTTTGATTGCACATTTTTCCCAGATTGACCTGCAGAATTTCCATCTCAAGCGGCTTGAGCGGAAACAGCCCGCTCTCCTCAAGGCTCCGGTCGAATCTTTTTATCAATTTCGTACCTACGGAAGCTTGTTCCAAAATCTGTAACTGGTATAAGACTTTGCTGAGTTGATGACCCTGCGCGTTAAGGCTCTTCATGAAAATTCCTCTGAATTATTATTCTATGGGTAAAAATCTTGATCGTTGGCCAGATCACTAAGTGCTATTAACGGAAATATCTCAAACAATATTCCCGCCGCACTTAATTTATTAGACATAAACAAAAGCCTCCGGTGATTACGGAGGCTTTTCTATTGGATTTTAATTTGAATTTTTATTCGTTCACTCTTTGAATTTGCGCCCCAAGAGCGCGAAGGCGCTCATCAATATGTTCGTACCCGCGGTCGAGTTGTTTGATATTCTGCATGGTCGACGTTCCTTGTGCGCATAACGCCGCGATCAGAAGCGCCATACCTGCACGGATATCGGGGCTTGTGATCAGTTCTCCGTGCAGCGGCGTAGGGCCGTGGATCACTGCCCGGTGAGGGTCGCATAAAATGATCCGCGCGCCCATCGTGATGAGTTTATCTGTAAAAAACAGCCGGCTTTCGAACATCTTCTCGAAGATCAGGACCATCCCTTTACATTGTGTGGCCGCAATGACAATGATACTCGACAGGTCGGCGGGAAATCCTGGCCACGGTGCATCGTCAATTTTCGGAACGGCGCCGTCCATATCGGAATGGATCTCCAGCGATTGTTCTTTCGGAACGAACAGATCACGGCCCCGTATTTCAACTTCAATTCCAAGCCGCTGAAACACCAGCAGGATCATGCGCATATCTTTGGGATTGGTGTCTTTGATAAGGATCTCGCTTTTTGTTGCGGCGGCTAATCCGATGATACTCCCGATCTCGATATGGTCGTTGGAAATCGTATGCTCGCAGCCATGCAGTTTTTTTACACCCTCAATGACAAGAAGATTACTCCCGATGCCTGAAATTTTTGCGCCCATACTGACCAGCATGCGGCACAAACCCTGCACGTGCGGTTCCGACGCGGCGTTATTTAATATCGTCGTACCTTCCGCCAATACGGCGGCCATCACGGCATTTTCCGTCGCCATGACGCTGGCCTCATCCAGAAAAATATCCTGCCCTGCCAGTTTCGCCGCCTCCATTTTATAAAACTTATGGCCCAACTCCATTTTGGCGCCGAGTTTTTCCAGCGCAAGAATATGCGTATCTAAACGTCTTCGCCCGATCTTATCCCCGCCCGGCGACGGCAGACTTACTTTACCGTGACGCCCGATCATGGATCCCGCGAACAAAAACGATCCGCGGATCTCCGAAGCCAATTGATGATCGGGTTCGTGCGTGCGGATATTTTTCGCTTGAACCTTCCATGTTTTTTTGTCGACCTGCGTCACATCGGCGCCGAATGCTCCGGCGATCTCCAGCATCTTTCGCGTATCGATAATGTCCGGCATATTCTTTAAGATGACCGGTTCATCGCTCAGCATGCAGGCTGCAATCACCGGCAGAGCCTCATTTTTGTTACCTGCAGGATAAAAGGTTCCTTTTAAGGAATGCCCGCCTTCTACAATAAATTTTTCCATGTCAATCCTCGTATGAGAACGATAAGTTCCCGGATGTTAATGTGGTGGAATTTGAAAATCGTCAATGACGCCGACAATGACGGCCTGAACGGGTATCTTTTTATTTTTGAGAATGATCCGTGCGCCGCCGCCTTCCTTCATCACCAGCACCAGGTCGCCGGTGCCGGCGCTCACCTCATCGATCGCCAGCAGATCCGGCCCGGACGGCTTCTGCTCAAGATCCACCGGCTGAACGATCATGATCTTATGCCCTTTGAGATGCTCGTTCTTATGAGTGGAAACAATAGAGCCCGTTACTTTGCAGATCATCATAATGCGTCATTTTCTTTTACACAGAACTAATTCTTTTTCTTCAAAGTCATCAGATATTTTCGAACGATATCAAGGGCCAACTGCGACAGACGTTCCTTAAAAACCAACCGATCAATCACATAAGGCAACGGCGTCATTTTCACCGAGATCGTCGCGTCGGCAGTGGAAAATCCGATAAAAGCCAAGCCAACCGGTTTATTTGACGTTGCGCCGGTGGGACCGGCAATTCCCGTCGTACTCAGACCAAGATCCGTCCCGGCCAGTTTCCTGACATTTTCCGCCATCGCTTTGGCAACTTCCTCGCTGACCGCGCCGCGCAAATTTATTATTTCTTCGGGAACATTCAGTAATTTTATTTTTGAATCGTTGCTGTATGTGGTCACGCCCTGAATAAAGTAGGACGAGCTTCCCGAGACATTCGTCAATCGGTGCGCGATCAGCCCGCCCGTGCAGGATTCCGCCGTTGCAACGGTCTGCTGCGTTTCAAAAAATAATTTTGCCAGATTCTGTTCCAGCGTCTCGTCATCAAAACCGTAAACGGCGCCGTTGAAATGTTGATGGATACATGCGACGAATTTTCTCTCGGCATCGGCAATCAACTCGGACGCCTTTTCTTCCGGATGGCCGGTAGAAGTAAAGCGGATATCCACGCCGCGCGTCATTTGTGGTAAAAAAGCGATATCCAGTAGGCCGTGAAATTGCTCCACCACTTCCTTCACCTTTTCATATAAGGTCGACTCCGGAATATTGGCCGTACGGATCGTGCGGTATTTCAGGACCTTACCGTGTTCGATGTTCTTGACGAAAGGAATGACATAGTTCTCCGTCATCCATTCCATTTCTTTCGGCACGCCCTGGACGCAGAAATAGGAAGTTTTCCCTTTTGAAAAGGCCAAACCCGGCGCCGTTCCGCGGCTGTTGGACAGATACTCGGCTCCAACCGGTATCATCGCCTGAACGCGATTGGTATCGCTCATCGTGCGTCCTGCTTTTTGATACATCGCCTGGATCTCATTCAGAGCGGATTCGTTGAGAACGAGTTCGGAACCGATAAACCGGGCTGCCGCTTCGCGTGTTTTATCGTCGTGCGTCGGACCCAAGCCTCCGCAGCACACGACCAGTGCGGCATTCCTGCCTGCTTCCTCAAATGCCTGAACGATATCATCGATTCGGTCACCGACTTTGACCACACGCATTACTCCTATCCCGTATTCCGCCAGGCGACGGCTGATATAGGCCGAATTCGTGTCCGTGACCAATCCGAGGAGTATCTCATCGCCGATCACAACGATCTCTGCGGTCATTTTTTTTCTCCGGAATATCTGGAACTAACCCAGAACTTCCACGTAAACAGTCTACTGGTTATGGATAAGGGAACTGTTGGTGAAAAAGAAAGCGATCTCGACCTTCGCATTCTCATCCGAGTCGGAACCGTGAATGATGTTTTCACCTTTGCTGTCGGCAAATTCCTTGCGAACGGTCCCCGGTTCAGCCTCTTTCGGATCGGTCGCGCCGATCGTTTTTCTGAAAGCGGCAACCGCGTCTTCTTTCTGGAGTACCATCGGCACGCAAGGGCCCGAGCTCATGAATTTCGTCAATTCTTCATAAAAAGGGCGGCCTTTGTGCACCGCGTAAAAACCTTCAGCCTGTTCTTTGGTCATGCGGATCTGTTTCATGGCGAGAATTTTAAATCCGGCGTCCTGAATTTTGGCTATAACTTTTCCATGTAAATTCTTGCGGACGCAATCCGGCTTCAAAATACCTAAGGTGACGTTACCCATTTGAAATTCTCCTTTTCGGTGTGGAATGTATGTATGAATTATGCTTGAATATACGTTTCTTTTTTTCTACGTTTAAAAACGCACGGTAATATAGCTGAAATGGCCGTTCCTATCAATCTCTTTTTTGGCAATGCCTTATGCCAAAGCGGGAATGAATGCCCGCACCGTGGGTTATACATAATACCTATTTAAAAAATAAATATTTGAGATATTTTTTTGTGTCAAAGGAGGGTTCTTTATGCGTAAGTCACGCATCATACTTTTTCTTATTTTTCTAACGCAGACCGGCTTTCATCTCCGCGCTCAAGAGGAACAAAAATTCTTCGGACAAAACAAGGTTCAGTACAAAGATTACCACTGGCGGTTCGTTCAGTCCGAACATTTTGATTTTTATTTCTATGAAGGCGGCGACGATCTTGCCAAATCTGCGGCGGATATTGCCGAAAGCGCGTACGTATCGATCATTCAGAATTTCAAGAATTACGAGATCCAAAACCGTATCGCCTTCGTGATCTATAATTCCCATAATCAGTTTCAGCAAACCAACGTTCTGGATGAATATCTTACCGAAGGCATCGGCGGCGTTACGGAACTATTTAAAAACCGGATCGTGATCCCGTACGAAGGGTCCTACGAACAGTTCCGCCATGTGCTTCATCACGAGCTTGTTCACGGCGTCATGAACGACTACATGTACGGCGGATCCATCCAGGGACTCATCAGCGGGAGAATTCGCGTTCAGATCCCTTTATGGGTCTCGGAAGGTCTGGCCGAATACGATTCCCGCTATAAAGAATTTGATACCCAGTCGGATATGTTCGTCCGCGACGCGGTCATGGAAGCTTATTTACCCAATCTGATGCAGATGTCCGGGTACGCGGTTTATACGGCCGGGCCGACGATCTTCCGTTATATGGAGGATAAATACGGAAAAGAAAAGGTCTCCGAATTTATGACGAAACTCCGTGTTGCCGGAACGACGAATTCCACTTTTGAGTCGACCTTCGGAATGAAAGAAGAGGAGTTCTCGGAAAAATGGGCGACGTATCAGCGTAAGACGTATTTTCCCGATATTACCAATATGCAGTCGGTCAAAGAGATCGGAACCCAATTAACTTTCCATGACCGCGACGGTAATTTTTACAACATCACGCCCGCGTTGTCTCCCAACGGAGATAAGATCGCCTATCTTTCGGACAAATCCGGTTATGCTGATATCATGCTGATTTCCGCTATCGACGGTACGGTCATTAAGAAACTGGTTTCAGGCGAAAAAACGCCGAACCTCGAAGAACTGCACTGGTTAAGCCCGGGCATGAGTTGGAGCCCCGATTCAAAGAAAATCGTTTTTTCCGCAAAGGCCAGCGATAATGATGCCATGCTGATCGTTGACGTTCTCACGGGCGAGATAGAACAGTATTCCTGGAAAGATCTCGAGGGTGTATTCGGCGGATCGTGGAGCCCCGACGGACGAAAGATCGTTTTTTCAGGGATCTACCACGGACAAAGCGACGTGTATGTCTTTGACCTGGATAAGAAAGAGAAATATAAACTCACGAACGACATTTTCAGCGATACGCGCGCCGTTTTCAGCCGCGACGGAAAGAAGATCGCATTTGTATCCGACCGGCGGGAATATCTGTCCCAACCGGACAAGAGTTTTAAAATGGTCACCTATGACTACAAGCAATCCGATATCTATATCATGAATGCCGACGGTTCCGGTATGGAACGTATTACCACCGATGAGATGAACGATACGTGGCCGGAATGGGGCCCGGACAATTCCAAAATGCTGTATACTTCCAACCGTAACGGCGTTACGAACATTTACGTGGCCGATCTTACGGCCAAAAGGACCTATGCGATCACTAATAACCTGAGCGGTATATTTCAGCCATCATTGAGCAAAGACGGGAAGGTTCTGGCTTATTCCGGATTTAATAAAGGTGGGTTTGATGTTTTCACTCTGAAGAATCCATTTGAAATGAAACCTCTGGAACTCCCGATGACCATTTCTATGAAGAAATTTCGTAAAGAAAAGGATCTGCCGCAGACATTATCGGACGAACTCGGATTTAAAGCCTCAGGAGTGAAGCAGGCTGCTTCCAAAGACACGGTTGTAGATGTTATGTACGTTGCAAGCGACACGGCCGCATCGGCGGATACCACCAAGGATCAGGGCAAAGCCGTATCCTACCGGAATTTCATTTTTGCCGGTATGGACGATAAGAAAAAAGATAAGAAAGACAAAAAAGAAGAAGAGGAAGAAGAAATCCCTGAGATCGTCACACTGCCTGAGAAAGTATACAAGGATGACAAGGGCGATTACCGTATCCGCAACTACCGCGTACGTTTCACGCCGGATATTTTTTACGGAACAGCCGGATTCAATACGTTCACCGGTTTTGTCGGCGCAACGCAAATGGCATTCAGCGATATTCTGGGAAATCATCGCTTGTTATTCGGCACCAGTTTGCTTTTTGATCTTAAGAACAGCAGTTTTTACGGCTCTTATTATTATCTCTCTCGGCGAACGGATTACGGAATCACGGCCTTTCATACCGCTTATTCATTTGCAACGGATTA
>CAZHUW010000037.1:0-5683 GCA_964535295.1 uncultured Bacteroidota bacterium | reverse complement strand
CGGCGTTCTTACAATACGCTCATCGGCGCATCATTGACTACGGACAATGCGTTGAATACTTATTTCGGGCCTTTTGACGGACGACGCGCACAGATCTCCATCGTTCACAGCCCAGGATACGGTACGAACGGGCTTCGATTCACGACCGTAGCAGCGGATGCGCGTAAATATTGGTGGTTCAAAAAATATTATGCCGTGGCCTTACGCGCCAGCACCGGCGCTACCTACGGACGCGACCAACAGCGCTTCTTTGTCGGCGGGCTGGATAACTGGATCGTGCCGCGGTTCCGAAGCGGCGAGATCATCGTAGATGCTATCGAAGATTTCTTGGCAACCTTCGTATCGCCTTTGCGCGGAAGCGACTATTATGAATTGCAGGGAACCCGCTACTTCGTTAGCAATCTCGAACTGCGATTTCCTCTGATCCATTTCATGCAACTGGGATTCCCACTGCCGCTTTTCCTTCAGCAGATACGCGGCGTGACCTTCATCGATTTCGGCGCGGCATGGGGCGGGCAGGATCTCACATTCCAGGATCAGGACGGCAATCTTCATAAGGCCAATTACCGGTACACCGACCGCAACGGTAATATCGTTTACAACAAGGCTAAATTTGACTGGGGTCAGACACTACAAGGCGAACCTGGCCCGGTATTCCAGGATGCGCGGCTCGGCTACGGTTTCGGTATCCGCGCATTTCTCGGATTTTTCATCCTGCGGTATGATCTTGCGTGGAATATCCGCAGCCCGCGCTTCGGCGGCGGCGATGCCAAACATTATTTCACGATCGGATCTGATTTCTAAGATCGGATAAAATCATAAAACTCAAAAGCCCGTCTTGATCATTCAGGACGGGCTTTTTTTGGTTAAACGATTTTTTGTATTTCATTTATTCGACTGCACTCTGAAGCTTTCCATAATAATGTCATGCGTGGCGGTCTTGACCGTGCGCGTTACGCCGCTCACCTGCTCCTGAATAAAATTAAAATTTCCGCGCTTCCACGCCGAGAGTATGAACATGGCTTTCTCATCCAGTTCTTCGCCGAGTTCCGCCCGGATGATCTCACCCTGATCGACGTGGATCTTTGCCGAAGGGTAATGCGGGCGTTCGATGGTCAGCGTGCCGGTTTTTTTATTGATGTGAAGCAATTGCAGTATCTCGATCAGGCTCAGCTCGGCCAGACTTCCTCCGAAGGACGCTTTTGGGGCGGCGTCGATCTCGGTGATCTTGTCGGCGCGTTTGAGCATCTTACGCACTTCCGCTACCAGCTCTTCCCGGTTGATCTCCGATTTTACAAAATAGTGATCCGCGCCGGCGCGAAATCCTCTTTTCTGCGTCACGTCCGCATCGATTGCGGTCAGGAACATAAAAGGCACCATCGGAATGCTTGACCTGGTCCTGACCTGTTCGCACATGGCTATACCGTCCATCTTCGGCATTAAGACATCCGAAATGATCAGATCCGGCTTTTCTCGGTTTGCCAATTCCAATCCGCTTTCACCATTGTCGGCGTGAATGACGGTGAAATCTTCTTTTTCAAGATTTAGCGTCAATGACTTGGTGATGTGCGGGTTGTCGTCTACAATAAGTATGACCGGTTTTTTCATACGATAACCTGACATTTTTCGTAACGACTCAATCGATACTCGATGAATGGAACACGGATATCACTGATTCAACGGATTTAATTTTCTTATGATTGTTCGTAAATGATTTTACCCGTACTTAATGTTGCTATTCTATTTTAAATCAGTGTTAATCGGTCGACTCCGTGTCATCCGTGCTATTTTTTTCCTGCTGCATAATTATAATTTTTTCTAAAATAGAAATATTCCTGCCGGAAAAGCAATAAAAAAGGGGATATAATCCCGGATCATATCCCTTTAAGTAAGCGAAAATATTTGACCGGATCAATTAACGATACTATACGCGCTCATTTCCTTACCATCGACATCCAGCAAAAGTCCGGCTTTTGCGGATACCAGCGCGGGAAACAGCTTATCGGCTTCTTTCTTGGCCATCCAAAGAACCTTATGCGCCGCTTCGTCTACAAGATAAAGATTCTTATTGGAACACACTACCGCGCGCTTCGCATCATTGGCAAATAACATCACCGCCGTAGTACCTGCGCCCAATTCAAAAGCTACCGTAGCGGCGGTGAAATCATCGTCGATGTGCCACAAAGCTTTGCAAGGATCGTTCGCATCGCGCTGAATTCCCGCAATACCGTTGCCGCCGCCGATCAGCATATACGACGGTCGATCGATATTGATCCCGACCAATCCCAACTTGAGTTTTTTCTGGGAGCAATTGCCGTTCTGCGCTTTTTCGGCGTAGGCCTTATCGGTGACAACATCTACCAGATACACGGGATCCATTTTATCAAAATCCTGATATTTCCACATCACCTTGCCGGTCTTGCCGTCAATACCGACAAACCCAAAATCGCCTTTGTCGCCGATCGGCGTGGGTTTCGGATTATTGACGCCGAATAAGATGTTTTCGTCCAGATAAAATCCCGTTCGCACAAAAACATTCCCGTCCCTGACAGCCAACCCCTGGCTGAACGGTAATTTCACAATGGGACCGTTGACTTCACATTCCCAAAGTTTCTTTCCGCTTTTAATATCGACCGCAACTACTTTTTCGTCCATAGAGGCGCATACATACATCACATCCCCGACAATGACAGGGTCCGGGTTCAAATTAACAAAGGACATATTACGCATGGAACTAAATGCGCCGGCATATACAGCGACCAGATTAACCGTCTGCGGGGCGGGCGGAACTATGGCGCTGGAATAGATCATTTTGTAACTTTCATAAGCAAAACCCGGAGCTTTCCAGTCACCGATCTTACTGGCCTGCCATTTTCCGTCTTTCGAACAAACGGTACCGTCCGTCAGATTGATCAGCGCCAAACCCATATTGGTGACCAGGGCAATCAGGTTCTTTTCTTTAAAAATAAACGGACCGCTCGCAACGCTGGCATAGGTCGACTTGGCATTCTTTCCGACAGCATTAGACCAACCTGCCCGGGATTGCGTGTGCCATTTGATCGTACCGTCTGTGATATTAACCCGGTACATATGCACGCCTAATTCTTTATTCGTCATAAGGAAGGCACGTTTTCCGGATACGAATAAAAACTCGTCGCCGTCGATCTTATATTGAGCGACCATTTGGCCTATGAATGAATTATCCGCTGTTCTCCATACTTTTTCAGCCGTTGCAACGTCGTAGCGAATCAGAACTTTATTAACGCTGACCAGACCTGCAACGATCCGGTCATTTTCGCTGTACGTATATGACGCCGCATCCGCAATTTCATCATCGTCTTTCACGTCCTCTTTCCATGTCTGGGCACCGGTCAGGCAATTGACGCCAACGGCTTGTTTTTCCAGATAAATTACGGCTGCGTTACCTACGGACTCAGCGCAAACCTCATCCTTTTTGACCCCGCCGCGCTCTTCACTGCCTTTGACCGCTGCCGACCAAAGCAGCTTCCCGTTCTTTCCGTCCACTAATACGGTGCTTTTTTTCAGGAACACGATGATCGCATCGTTGTCGGCTGCGGTTTTATACCACGAATACTTAAGATCGCCGCTGCCCGGTTCACTCGACGCATAGAGATCTTTCCCCGAATCGAATTCTACCAGCCGAACGCTTTTCTCATAAAATACGACAAAATGCCCGCTTTTGATCTGGTGATAATAATCCGGCATAAAGCCTTGATCATTGCGGCTCCAGAGGTCGTTCCCGTTATTATAGTCGATCATAGAAACCGACTTGGAATAAAACGCCAGAAAGTTCCCGTTTTCAAACAGTTTGTAATTGGCCGCGCTCATATTCTCGTCGCCCCGTGTCCACATTTCGTTACCTTTAAAATCAGTGAACGTCACCGATTTTTGAAAAATATTGATGAAACCGAATTTTGTTTTTACCGATTCTACAAAATCCGACTCGGACACTTCTTTCCCGGAACGCGGATCTTTTTTGAAAGGCGTGCGGGATTTTTCTGAACCGTCGTTCATATTCAAAACGACAAATTCTTTTTTCGTCGTAAATACCACCTGATCATTTTCCACGACGATAAGGGATTTTTTTTCCTTGAAACCTTTTAGCTGCTTCTCCCAGCGGATCTTCCCGTCGGCAGCATTGATCACAGAAACATAATCCCCTTCCCGGGAGAAAAAAGCCTGACCGCCCAAAACTTCCTGGATATTTTCCAGCTTGTTTTTCGTTTTTATTTTCCACGCGGGCGATGCTTTGGCGATCTCATCCCCCGAATACAGATCCGTTGAAACGGCGCTGCATAGCCATAAAACAAAAAATGCCGATAAATGTTTCATACTTCTTCTCCTCTTTTAATAAAATGAATGTATCCTTAAAACAACACCCTGAACTTCAATCCGCTGGTCATGGCCGGCAACCTTTCGAAATATTGGCTGTAATTCACAAAATAACTCAACTTCACATAGGTATCCTCCTGGAAGCCGAAGCGTTTGAAACCCAGCACGCGAAAGCCGATACCGGCTTCTCCCCCGGCTCCATGTTCGCCCGTATAGGCCTGCCCGCTTTCCGTTAATGTCTGACCTATCGCGTCTTCTTTAGATTTATAACTCAGACCTAAAAAAGCCGCTGGCCGCCACGTGATGCCGGTGGTACCGACATCCGTGGAAAGAGCGTCGCTTTGACCGCCGAGGAATTTATAAATCACGACGCGGGCTTCATAATCTTTGGGAGAAAAGGATTGGGTCAGTGTTTTACCCCGTGATTCGTAAAACAACTCTACGTCCCAGCTGAGGTTTTCCCATTCTTTATAATCGACAAATTGATGATAGGCGGTCGATATATTGGGCACATATTTCGCTTTGATCAGTTTAAAATACTTTATACCGGTATTAAAATAGCGCACATAACTGGTTCCGAATTCGATCATGTCAAGCGCATATCGGCCCTTATTAATAATCGTTTGGGGACCCGTTCCATTGACATTTTGTTTTGCAGCGTTCTTTGACAGCAGTACCGGATCGGCTGTATTTGCGGATGAAAGGGCCGCGATCGTGTTTGCCAATCCGAACTTACTGACACCCGCCCCAATAAAAGAACGAAACGGAGCAAGATAAGATTTGCCGTAAAAGAAAACCGTGGAGCCGGTAACTGTGGCATCTCCCTGAAGCGTTACCAGGCGCAGATCCACATTGGCCCCCACCGTGAAGGCTTTGTAATATCCGGCAGATTCGTCTTTGTCTTTTCTGAAAAAATTTCTGAAATCCGTGGTATAACCCAAAAAATAAAAACCGCCTATTGGCCATCCGAACGCATAACCGACCATGAAAGGCATTATGCCCTTGCCATCGGCATCCTTGCCGAAATTGAAATCATTTACCGCAGAATAAAAATGATGGTTCAGCTCAGAAATATGTTTCTCCTGCGGATACGCATCGGCAAGACCTTTCCATCGGTCATAACCCGTTCGGATCAGCGACAACCGTTTGTAATAAAACGTTTGATTGATATATTCGGCCGTTCTGTCGCTTTGGGGAAAAACCGGAGTGGGTAAAAACAGGGTTATTAAAAACAGACCGGTACAGACGATTCGGAATTGAATCATAGGTCCTCCCTAATATAACTTGAAAATGTGTGTTAACGTTTCGTAATCGGAATTGTTTTTTGAAA
>CAZHUW010000036.1:0-21813 GCA_964535295.1 uncultured Bacteroidota bacterium | reverse complement strand
ATTTTAGTTTACCGCGCCGACACGGTGCCCGTTGGCGAGGATCAGGTCCCGCACATCGAGCTGTGCAGAGAGATCGCACGGCGATTCAATTTCCTTTTCGGTGAATCGGGTTTTCAGTTCCCTGAGCCGCAGCACAAACTCACAGTTACACCTCGCCTGCCAGGTGTTGACGGGAATATGAAAATGAGCAAGAGCCTTAATAACTGCATCTATCTTTCTGACGACGACGACACCGTGCAGACACAGGTCAGGAAAATGGTAACGGATCCCAATAAACTTCGAAAAAACGACCCGGGCCGGCCGGAAATATGTTCTGTTTTTACTTATCATAAAGTATTTAATACGGGTGAAGCGGGTCAGATAGAAAATACCTGTCGGTCCGGCGAATTAGGATGCGTAGCCTGCAAGAAGAACCTGGGTGAAAAAATATCGGTTAAGCTGGAGCCTTTCAGGCAAAAACGGAAAGAACTTGTCAGTAATATCGATGCGGTAGAGAAAATCATTACGGATGGATCCGACCGGGCAAGAGCGATCGCAGCGGATACGCTTAAACATGTTCGGAAAGCTATGAACTTAATGCAATGAATTCGTTAATCGAAAATGAATCGGCGATCTTTATTGGGGTCGGCTTTATATTTTTCTGTGTTTTTGTATCCATTCTGATTCTGACATTGCGTCAGCGAAAGAAAGTGCGCGAATATTTTTCTGTTTTCGCCGGTAAACTCGCATGTGCGGCATCCATACCTGAAGGTTTTTTTGGCGGATTTCCTTCGATCACCGGCACGTATCGAAAACGTTCCCTACACGTATTTATGTTCACCCGTTCCTCCGGGTCCGGTAAGAACCGACGGTCGACCACGTATACGGCATTTACATTGGATGTGCGCAATCCGGATGGATTCGAGTTCCACATTTACGAACAGGGTTTTTTCAGCACGTTAATGACCAAATTCGGCATGCAGGATATTCAGATAGGCGACGAGGCGTTTGACAAAGAGTATATCGTCAAATCCAATGATGAATCCAAGGTTCGTGGTATGCTGACCCCGATGCTCATCGCAAAATTCATGGACTTTGCAGAGCGGTACACGGGATTCGGCATTCGCTTGAAAAGGAGTCAATTCTATTACGAAAGGCCGGCCGCCATTACGAATGACAAGGCTTTAGAGCAATTCGAAGAAAAGATAAATTTCATTTGCGATGTGGCCGATCAAATTGAAGAACTAAACCGACAAAGACGAAATTAGGGTGAGCGCATTATATAAAATAAAGCTTCAGAATTTTGAAGGGCCTCTTGACCTCTTGCTTTTCTTTGTTCGCAAGGATGAGCTAAATATCTATGATATTCCGATTGCGCGGATCACAAAATCGTATCTGGAATATCTCCAGCTGATGCAGGACCTTAACCTTGATATTGCGTCGGAATTCATTCTTATGGCGGCAACGCTCATGCGGATCAAGGTAAAGATGATGCTGCCGAAGGATCCGGTAGCAGAAGAAGAAGAAGAAATGATGGATCCTCGCGAAGAATTATCGCGCCGACTTATCGAATACCGTCAATTCAAAGAAGCTTCAAAGTCATTGTCCGAATTGGATGAGTACTGGCGCCAAGTTTACCGCCGGAGTTATTTTAATTTCGATCTGCTCCCGCAGAATGAAGAAGAAGTGATCGGACTGAAGGACATCTCCTTCTTCGATCTGCTTACAGCCTACAAGAAAGCGCTTGAAAAAAAACCCATCCCGGTTTTTCACAATGTAGAGCGCCTGAATGTAACGGTTGAAGACCAGCAGAAGTACATTATGGCTTTTTTTCGCGATCGTAATTGTTATCTTTTTACCGAACTTTGCGACGACATGGCCAAGATCGAGATCGTTGTGACTTTCCTGGCCTTACTCGATCTGGTGAAAAGGGCCGACATCGCCATCAAACAAGCGTCCATTTTTGACGACATTTGGATCTATCGCGCAACGGAATTCAAAGAGGAAGAAATCCCCGAATCCGAACGGGCGGAAGAGTCCATCCAAGAACTCACAAGACCGCTCGAAACAGAATCCGCCAATACTGAGGCCCAGGATCATGACAGTCTAGAACCCACAAAAGAGCCGCTAATAAGTGGAACGGCTGAAATTGATATCGAATTCAAGTCCGATGCGTCGCAAAGTTTCGAAGTGACGCAGGATCAAGCGCTCCTGCCGGTTGACACGGAAATTACCGCTTCTGTTATTGAGGGCGCCGAAAAGGCCGGTGCCGAAGCAGCGCCATCGCCGGAAATTGTTTTGTCCGACAAAGAAAGTAATGGCGCCGTTGAAAACGAAGAAAGAACAGCGACAACTTTTGACATGTCTCATGACACAGGTAAAATTGAATTGGAATCGTTGAGACAAGATGCGCCTATTTCCAATGAGGCGGAAAAATTTTCTCAGACCGAGGCTGCGGATCTCTTATCTGAAGAAAATGAATACCGTGATACTGCGGTCTCAGTAGGTCCGGCGGGTGAAAAGATTCGGGATGAACAAGATGAAGAAACCGCTGCTGTATCGTCGGTTGAAGTCGGTGAAGAGGAACGTCATATTTCTGAGAATGTGACGATTGCAGAAATTGGAAATGAAAAGGTAAAAAGTGTTGAACCAGAGGCGGCGCCGGTTATTCCGCCCATCATCGCCGAAATAGTAGACAACATTAGTCATGAACCGGTCGTTGAGCCGGTCAAAAATGAAAAAAAAGCCGGAGCCGAAGAGAAAGTCCCTCGCTGGAAGAATTTTCTCCATAAGATCGTCTCTATGGTGCGAAGAATATTCTCAAAATGATCATAAATACGGAGGTAAGTGAATAATTTGAGTTCCGAACAAATAGCGGTTGACGGGATCGACCTGAAGAATATCGTTGAAGCCATCATTTTTGCATCGACCGAGCCATTGCCGATCGAACGCATTGTCGAATGCATACAAAAAGAAGAAATAGGTTCCAAGACGGTCAAAGAATCGATCGATCAGTTGAACAAGCATTATCAAGAGGTCAATCATACGCTGCGGATCGTCAAACTAGCCGGGGGTTATCAATATGCGACACACCCGCAGTACGATAAATGGGTCAGCAGGCTATTCAAAGCCAAAGCGGAAAAAAAATTATCGCAATCCTCCCTGGAAGTTCTGGCAATCGTCGCTTACCGGCAACCGATCACGCGTGCAGAAATCGAGAAGATCCGGGGTGTGAATGCCGATTGGACGCTGCGTTCACTGATGGAGAAAAATCTGATCACCGTTGTTGGCCGCGAAGATGCGCCCGGAAAACCGCTGCTTTTTGGCACCACCAAAGCGTTCTTGGAACATTTCGGTCTTTTCGAAATAACGGAACTGCCCAAATTGAAGGAGATCGAAGATATACTTAAGGAAGATAAGGAATTTGCAGAAACACTCGAACTGGATTTCAATGTGAAGCATGAACCGCAGGGATCTGCGGTCGAGACCGGAACGTCAAAAGACGAGATTCTCAAAGAAGATTATAAAGATATCGACGATATGTTAAAAGAAAATAAATTTGATCCATCTGAACATACCGATCCGACCAATAAGTAACCAAACACATTACGGGGCCGCCCTATGGACATGCGATTTTTAAGAGACTACACCTGGATCGTCAATAATGACGCACCATGGAAACATTTATCAAAGAGCCTGAGCGAAGCCAAAGTTGCACTGATCACGACGGCCGGGCTCTACAACTGGAAACTGACCAAACATTATAATCTTGCCGATGACAACGGAGATAGTTCCTTCAGGGAAATAAAAAAGGAAACAACCCAGGACGATATCAGGATTTCCCACAAAGATATTGAGCTTAAAGGCGGCGCCGGTCTGGATTATAACTGTATATTCCCATTGGACCGCTTACTTGAATTGGAAAAGGAAAAAAGAATCAGTTCGGTGTCTGAAGTGCATTTCAGCGTAATGGGCGAGATAAAAGATCCAAAGAACTTGACGGATAATTCGATCCCAAAAATCATCAAGCTTCTGCAAAAATTCTTGGTCGATGCCGTTATTATTTCTGCCGTAGGTCCGCTGAGCCATCAGACTGCGGGATTGATTGCGCGTGAAATTGAAGAAGCCGGTATGAGTACGATCGTACTGGGTTCATTAAAAAATGTATTGAAGAATGTAAAACCGCCGCGTACGGTCCTGGTCCGTTTTCCGTTCGGGCAGGTTTTTGGTGCTCCGTTCGATTCGGCTTCCCAGAAAGAGATCCTGACCGAGTGCCTGATCCACCTAAAATCTATCAAAGAACCCGGAGAGATAGCCGAGTTCGGTTTCCGCTGGCAGGACTCAATTAGAAAGGCGATGGCAGCCAAGCCCGACCTAGAGACTATGATGCGCAGACCAGGCGGAGTCGAACCGGAGTCTTCCGAGAAAAATAAAATCTCGGCGGATAAGTTTTAATGCTACGCAACGGCAGGCGAAAGCTTGAGATGAATTCATGCGATTAAACAAATATCTTGCGTCAGCGGGTGTTGCCAGCCGGCGAAGCTGCGACGAACTTATCAAAGAAGGCCGCGTTACGATCAACGGTAATCCGGTCGATGATCTCTCGACCGTTGTAGATGTAGAACTCGATGCGGTCGCTGTCGACGGCCGTCCGGTACACGTAAAAACCAAAGACGTTTATATCATGTTGCACAAGCCGCTGAATTACGTGACCACGGTAAAAGATGAAAAGGGACGCGACTCCGTGGTCGATCTGGTGAAGATCTCCGACAGGGTATTTCCAGTTGGCCGTCTTGATTTTGATACGACCGGGTTGCTTCTGCTTACTAATGACGGTGAACTGACATTCCGGCTTGCGCATCCGAAATTCGGCGTAGAAAAAACCTATGTGGCAGTTCTCAATAAAAAAATCAGCGATCATGAACTGATCATTCTACGAAAAGGCGTAGTTCTTTTCGATGGCAAGACGGCGCCGTGTAAAGCGGTCAAACTCGCTAAAGACGTGGTTCAGATAACCATCCACGAAGGCAAGAATAAACAAGTCAAAAGGATGTTCCGTAAATTAGGGTATAAAGTACGCGAACTTCACCGTACTCAATACGGTCCGCTTCACCTCGCTAAACTCAAATACGGTCAATGGCGCAACTTACGTCTTCCTGAAGTACAAGCTCTGAAGAAAGCAGTAGGCTTAGCCTGATACGACATGTCTGAAAAAAGATCAATCATCACACTGGATGGACCGGCGGGTTCAGGAAAAAGCACAACGGCCAAGCAATTAGCTAAACGTCTGGGGTATACTTATCTCGATACCGGCGCGATGTACCGCGCCATTACGCTCATGGTTCTCAGAAACAATATCGATCCGATTCGAGAGGACCAGGTGATCGCACTACTGAAAGATATCCACATCGATGTTAAATACAGGGATGATATCCAAAAAACTTTCCTTAACGGGCAAGATGTGAGCGAAGATATCCGCAGTCCGCAAGTAACCAAGAATGTCAGCGCGATCTCCAGCATTCGTGAAGTAAGACAGTTTTTGGTGGAACAACAGCGGGCAATCGGAAAGCATGGAGGATATGTTATTGACGGCCGTGATGCGGGAACGGTCATTTTTCCCGATGCCGACAGAAAATTTTTCCTAACGGCGAATATTGAAACGCGAGCGATGCGCCGCAAGAAGGAACTTGAAGCGAATAATGTTGTGGTCAATATTGACAAAATGATCGAAGAGATAAAAACAAGGGATTCATTGGATGAAAGCCGCAGCGAAAGCCCTCTGATTAAGCCGGAAGATGCCGTCGAGATTGACAATTCGCGCATGACGGTTGATGAACAAGTCGATTATATCATGCATCTTATTCAGGAATAAACACAATGCCAGTCGAAACAAAATTACTCAAACTGGGACGTTACCAGATCGAAGAGGTTCTCGGTCAAGGTGCTATGGCCATTGTGTACAAAGCGGTCGATCCCCGTATCGACCGGACGGTGGCCATCAAAGCGTTGAACATACATTCCGGCCTTAGCGAGGAACAGGCAAAACAATTCCGCGAGCGATTCATTTACGAGGCCAAATTGGCCGGGCGGCTCATGCATCCCAATATTGTTGCAGTCTATGATGCGGAGGAGGACGGGGATATATCGTATATCGCGATGGAATTTGTGAACGGCAAAACGCTGGAAGAGATCATCCTGAAATCGGTTGAATATACTCCCGCTCAAAAGATGGATATTATCATTCAGATCAGCGACGGTCTGAATTATGCTCACCAGCATGGCATCATTCATCGCGATATCAAACCCGGCAATATCATCATCACGCAGGAAGGAAAACCGAAGATTACGGATTTTGGCATTGCCAAGGCCGCGGCGTCATCGACGACCGTCTTGGGTACCATTTTAGGTACACCGGGGTATATGTCTCCGGAACAGATCACGGGTAAACCGGTGGACCACCGAACCGATATTTTTTCGCTGGGCACGGTGTTCTATGAATTTTTAACAGGGGAGAAAGCCTTTCCCGGAAAAAATCTGACTGAAATATTATATCGCGTTGTCAATGAAAGCCCTATCCCTCCCGCCGTTGTCAATCCAGGGCTTCAAAACGGATTGAACGAGGTCATACTTAAAACATTGTCAAAGAACCCTGCCGATCGGTTTCAATCCATTGGGGAAATGGAAGGAGTATTGAAAGAGATCAAGGCTAACCGGACGGTGACCATGTCCCGAACCAAATATCTCCTCCAATCCGGCGAAGATATTATTATGCGGTCTTTTCTTGGACGCTTTTACGGATGGTTCGGCAACCGGATCTTTTCCATGGTCTCGTTCGGATGGGCGGTAATGGCAACGATCTTGAGTTTGATATTGCTCTTCAGTCGCAATGAAAGTGAGTCCAGGCTGGCCCGCGCGCTCAGCGAGGAGCGGCCCGCATCGCTCAACATGAAGATAAATGTTCCGGACGCTACGGTTATTATTGACAGGCAACCGTATGATATACAAGGTCCGCTCTTACGGATCGACAGCCTGGATGTTGGTGAACATTATATTTACATCAGCCGCGAAAACTATTTGCCATATGAAACGGCCGTCATATTCGGTAAGGGTGAGGCTAAACATATCGACGTGCGACTCAAACTGCTTCCGGTAGAGATCCCGTCGGGTGTTGATTCGTCGTTTATGTCCCTAAACTCCGTTCCGCCTATGGCCCGTGTTGAAACCAGTTACGGAAAATTCGTCGGTTATACACCGATTGACAGTCTTATTTTTCCGTCCGGCAAGTACACTCTTATTTTTTCAATGGAAGATCATGTAACGAAACGACGGGATGTTGCGCTGAGTAAGAACAGGCTTACACGAACGGAACTGTCTTTGGAAAAATTACGCGGCGTTGTATCACTTCAAAAGGTCTACCCGCCGGATGCCGTTTTATATCAGGGCGGGCGCCGTATGGGTAAGATAAGCCGGGAAAACAAATACAGTGTTGAAGTAGGAGAAAAAAATCTCACATTGAGAGCCGATGGTTATGAAGATCTCGTTAAGATCGTACAGGTGAAAGCAGATGAGACCATCGAATTCACCGATTCATTAAAAGCGACGTACGGCTCGGTTCTTATAAAATCTAATCCGTCCGGCGCCGATATTTTTCTCGATGAACAAACGGAAACTGCCGGGCAAACACCGATATTGCTCAATCAGCTTCTGGCAAGTACCCATAAGGTAAGAGCCATCCATCGTAACGAGAAGAGAATACAAAATGTAAAAATCGCAGCAAATGATACGGCCGAAGCGATGATCGTTTTTTCAGCGCCTAACGGATTCCTTGAGTTGATCACGGATCCACCGGGGGCGGAGATATATGTAAATACCGTTAGAGACGGTGATCAGCAGACGCCGGTGTTGAAAGAAGTGAAGCCCGGTTTTTATAAGGTCCGGCTTTCGCATCCCAAATTCAAAAAATTCTATGAGATCACCGTACGGGTAAGAGCCGAACAAACCGCAAAGATTAATTACAAATTCGAGTAGGAGGGAATATGAAAAAGAAAAAAACGAAAACCGGCAGTGTACCTACCCACTATAACAAGTTCCTAAAAAACTATCCCGAAGTAGCCAAAAGCTACACCGACCTCTCCAACGCAGTAAAAAAGGTCGGCCCTTTGAACCCTAAAATGCGAGCACTGATAAAATTGGGTATCGCGGTAGGCTTGAAACATGAAGGCGCCGTTCATTCACACACGCGAAAATCGCTCGAAGCGGGTGCCTCACCGGAAGAGATCAGACAGGCCGTTATTCTTTCCCTGACAACCATCGGTTTCCCGTCCATGATGGCGGCATTAAGCTGGGTCAATGATGTGCTGGAGCGGCGTTGATTGAAAAAATCATTCCTCATTATTACGGCTTCTTTTTTTCTTTTCAGTTCATGCGGAAAAGAGGAGCCGCTTAAAGACCCTTCCTTTTGCTTTAATCTGACCATTGTAAACCCCGCGCAGTCTTTGAAACTGTCCATGGATATTCGTCCTCCGCATGCCTCCTATCCTAAAGGAATCCTCTATATTCACCGCATCAATGATCATCCGGTCAGTTTGGATTACAGAGAAACCGGAGTGGTTCGACTTCATATGCTCGACAGCGTTTCACTTAGCGAGGAGACATTTGTTAAGTTTTCAACACTGGTGCGGCAGGCGGGCGTGTGGCAACAAGGGGACATTTTCGGTCCAAGAACGGACGGCAACGTTTATCAAATCACGGTCTCGGACAGTTTACATCAGCACACTTTTTCGGTCATGGGGCAGATCGAGAACAGCGCTTTGACAAAGCTTATCGTATTCTGTTCCGAACAATTTGAAATCCAATTCCCTTCAATTCCTATCATGGAATTTAATTCTGAATTGGTCATTAGAAAACATGATCGGGTTGGCGAAGAACAAGATTCCACCATAATCGGATTCACAAAAAAAGGCAGCGAAATAATTTTGTATCGCGGCCGATCGGTATATCCCTTATCCAAAGAAGAATACATTCAATTATGGAGAACTATGGAGAACAACCGTGTGTGGGACCTCCGTTCCAGCGTGGAGTTTATTTCGAAATATCCCATAGAATACAGCTTTGAAGTCCGGCGTGGCGAACTTATGAATGAGTTTATTGTTTATGCTCCCTCAAAACTGATGAATAAACGGTATTTTAATGTGATCAATCATATAGAAGCGCTTGTCGCCGAAAAATAGATGAATAGGTTGCTGCAAAATAGCGTACGCATTCTAATCCGGTCCCGTCTGGTATTTGCATTAAGTATGATTCCGGTTATTACATCATTGGGGCTTATGACTCTGCCCTTGTTCCGCGATTTCGATTACGAATATAATGCCGTTATGGGGGTATGCATTTTTCTTGTTTCGGCTGCTGTTACCGCTTCAGTATTTCGTAAAAACATCGGGAACAAACCGTATTCTGATGAACAAATAGATATTGAAATACGAAATAGTAATCTCTATATTTTCACGTCAAGCTTGATCGTTGTTTTTGCATCTCTTGTTGCGTCGTTTACAATGGTTGCGCTCTGTGCGATTCCTGCAGGGAACTGCATCGCGCTTAGAGGGTTTCAGCTTTTTCTGTTATTGCCGGTCACGTCAGCCGTTGTCGGGTGCGGTCTTGGATATTTGGTCGCCGCAGTGTTTTCCCGATTTGCATGGGTAGCTCTTGTTATTATCCTTGCAATGTCTATTGTGCTGAATTTGCTGTGGATAAAGCTCCAGGTTCCTATTTATGTTTACAGTATATTCTGGGGATATTTTCCGGGTCCGATATACGATGAGTGGATCCCTGTTACAACGACCTTATGGATACACCGGCTGTGGAGTTTGATTTTTGCACTTTTGTTTGTTGTTATCGCGCAAATGTGGCGCTCGAGGCCGCACATTGACCGAAAATACCTGTATTATTTCACAGCGGCGTTCGTAGTGATTCTCGCAATATATGGGATGCGTTTCCGCATAGGTTTTGACGCCGGATACGATGAGGTTAAAAAGGAACTCGGAGGAGAGATACGGTCCGAAGATATCGATCTGATTTTTGACGTTACGCTTGACAATAAAGAAATAAAACGGATGATGGAGCTTGCAAATTTTTATCATGAACAGATTTGCGTTTTACTTGATATAAATAACAAACGGCAGGTGACGATATATATTTATAAGGATGAACGCCAAAAAAAGCAATTGATGGGAGCCGGACGCACTAATTTTGCAAAGATATTCAATGATGAGATCCATGTTAACTATGAAGATGCAGAGAGCATTCTCAAACATGAGATAACACATGTATTAGCCAATGATTTCGGCAATCCGTATTACGGTACCGGCCGGATCGGATTTCTTGAAGGCACAGCGGTTGCCACCGAATGGAATGAAAATTATTTTACACCCCATGAGTGGGCTGCGGCATTAAAAAAACAGAATAAATTACCCGACATAGTTTCGCTCGTAGGACCTCGAGGTTTCTTTGCCAATGCCGCGGGCATGAGTTATACAGTGTCCGGTTCCTTCACGCGGTATCTGATCGATACCTATGGCCCGGCGTTGTTGAAACGGGCTTATTATGAAGAAGATATCCAAAACGTATATGGGCTGCCAGCTGACACATTATCTGAAAGATGGAAAATATTTTTGGACGGTATTCCCGTGACGGCAGAAGATGTCAAACTTGCCGCTATACTCATTCAGCCGGCAATATTTCAAAAGCGCTGCCCTCATTATGTTGCCGATATATTGGAGGACGCCAATACCGAATATGGAAACGGTAATTACACCGGCGCCGAACGCGCTTTACAAAAGGCTTTGACCGTTGACAAGGGAAATTATCGTATTCTGATGCATCTCATCCGGAGCCGGTACTATGCCGGTGCCCTGACCCCGGCGTTGAGAGATGTCGATTCGCTTTTAACGCTTGACCACATCAATTACACGTCACGCGCAGCACTGGGCCTGTTACGAGGCGATCTTTTCCTGCGTTTACGGGACCTGGATTCCGCCCAAGCCCAATACCGCAGCGTGGCCGATACGTTTGTGAATATTTCATCGGTGTATATAGCGGCGAAAATGAGGATTGAGCTTCTTCACAAAGGTTCAATTGAACCGCTTCAACACATCTTGAGTACGCAAGATATGGATGAACAAAAGAAATGGATGGAGAAGCTGACCAGGGAATATCCTGAAAACAATTTTTACAAATTCTGGTTATCGCGCATGCAATTCCAGCAATCGGAATTTCTTGCCGTTACTTCGCTGTGGGCAAACCGTGTTGAAACTATTCCGGATTCTATCATGGAATTCGAGCGGTTGAAAATGTTGGCAGAATCCTATTTGCGTTTGGCCGAATACGATTCGTCAAGAGACTATTGGGTTGCGGCACGAGACCGAGCTCACCGCACGATGGAACGGGAGTATATCGACCAGCGTCTGGCTCTTTTAGATTGGCTGAAAAGGCGTTCAAATTAACCTATTGGGGAAAAGTGAGATTATTGCGAAAAGCATCTTTGCTGATTCTGATCATCATGAGCGCAACCGTGCAGGTTTCTGCGAAACAGGGCAGTACAGGAAATTATCAGATACTTTATTTTAGTTTTGCGGATTCCCTGACGGGATGGGCTGTAGGGCGCGTTAAAACCGGGGGGGTCGTTTATAAAGATTCGGTAAAGAATGCCAACAGGAAAAATATCTATAAGTCCATGATCCTCAAAACGACGGACGGCGGTATCAACTGGGAACTTCAGACGGTGATCCAATCCGGAGATGAGGCGCCCGGCGTAAAAGCGATCCATGCGTTGGATAAAAAGCATTGTTGGATTGCCATCAGTCAGGATTTTAGCGATAAAGATTTCCTGTTACGAACGGATGACGGCCATGCATGGAAAGCAATGTCGTTCGACCACCCGGAAATTCAGGTGAAGCAGCTGCTCTTCACTGATGTAAATAACGGATGGATGCTTGCCACGGAAATGTTCGGAGAAGATAAAATATACAAGACATTTGACGGCGGAGTATCCTGGTCGCCGTATGACATAGGTTATGCCGGTATATTCGGGGATATTGCATTTGATGGTAACAGGGGATATATCGTTGCGAATTTAAAAGCAAATCCTGCGTCCTGTTCCGTGCTGAGAACTGATGACGGAGGCCGCATTTGGATTATTGCAAACGAGATCAAGCCGGATCTTGGGACAGTAGTTGAAGCGACTTCAGTTCAGATACGGGATGACGAAATTTTTGTGCATACGAAGACATTCGATCCTGAAGCTCCTGAAATGGCTCATTCCGATCTGCAGTATTCCAAGGATGCATTTGTATCTTTTGCATCCAGGAAGATTGACTATGAAAAAGAGAGTAAGATAAACGAAACCGTGCTGGGCGATCTTTCGGTTACGGATTCCGCGGTTGTTGGGATCGATAACCTGTCATTGGACGGTTATTCTGAGGGGCAATTGTATTCACACATAGTCGGGTCCTTTGATAACGGAAGGTCATGGTCACGTATAACGATCGTTGATCAGGCCGCGTTTAATTTCCGTGCCGTCACCCCGCAGCGGATGATATTCAGTACATCGGAAGGCTGGATACAAATTTCTGTAAATGCCGGCGTCAGCTGGCGTAAAGCCGGGATCAATTTTAAGAATGTGTTTCATCAGCCTCTGGAAACGGAACCTGCGTCGCCGCTCGGTAATCTCTATACGTTCATGGATGAAGAGGAATCCGGATTTGATCATGACACGACCTATAGCAGCAAATGGGATAGCAAGTCGGATTCGCTGCTGGCGGTCAATTTTAGTAAGATTGCGGATGTCAAAAAATATAAAGTAGATGCTTCTTTGGATTTTGCAGTCGGGATCGATTCTGTCTATTCCACTGCGGTCGTATTGAGCAAGAGGGTACGTTACGGATCAAAACACCAAACGTGGGATCTGATCAAAGAAGAGGCCTTGACAGGGGAGATCCGTATCCGAAAATACAAAACGCTGCGCCTGGCCGGTAAGGTCCACGCAGCTAACGGCCGAAAAGCCGTGCGGTATAACTGGTCGTCCAGCATCACCGGGGATCTCAGTGACCGGCTTTCGTTTACAACAGGACCGAAACAACTCGTGGCCGGAACGCATTATATTTTTTTCAAAGCCATGGATGACCGGGGACAGTGGTCGGATCCGATGGTTATCAAGATCATCGTCGAAGATTTTCCGAAGTATAAATTTCCTTTTGACGGATTGTGGTCGGCCGGCGGCGGCGGCAGCTATTATAACCGCGGCCACCATATTAGAGGAATTCGTTATGCTCTGGACCTGAATTATCAGGAAGGTCAGGACGGCGGGGACAGCGACTACGGGATTCCCGTACGCGCATCGACGGACGGTGTGGTTACTTTTGTCGGATACGTCAAAGGATACGGCCGCATGGTCAAGATCGATTATATGTACGGAGGGCATAAATACACGACCCTGGTTTCACATTTGGCAACCATTTCTGTTGATATCGGCGAAAAGGTCAAACAAGGGCAGGAGCTTGGCGGCTGCGGTACGACCGGAAGATCCAGCGCGCCTCATATTCACTGGGAATTGCGCATCGATGATCAATGTACGCCGCCGGAACCCATTTTCGAAAACGACTCGACGATCGTGCAGATCATACGGGACGGATCAACTTTCCGGTCGGATAACACGTATAAGCCGGAACATATTATTGTGGTCGATGAAGGCGATATTCCGAATACCTATAAAGATTATCGGGGTTATTATCACAGTTACAGATATGCCGGCGTGACTAAAACCGAAAAGACCACCGAAGCGGTATGGAAACCGAAATTGCCCAGATCGGGACCGTATAAAGTACAGGTGCATATCCCTAAAAAATTTGCCGTTGCCACCGCACGCTACCGGGTCTATACAAAGTCGGGGGTGCAGGAGATCAAAGTCAATCAGAATAAGTTCACGGATGAATGGGTCACATTGGGCGTTTATGAATTCGAAGCGGGCGATAATGCCTACGTTGCGCTGGATAATGCTACCGGACAAACACGGGGTACTATCGCATTCGACGCTGTCCGTTTTGTAGGACAGTGGGAATCAACTCAAACCGGCTTAGGATTATCTAAATAGTAATCATATTATAGGAGTGAATTATTTGAGAAGATCATGGTTTCGCGGAAAAGCCGTCGGCCTTGCGGCCGTTCTCCTGCTTTCATTCTCATTTTTCGGAGGATGGTTCGCTGAATCGCTGGTCGGCGATGATTATTATTATGAAGTCAAACGCGGGATCCGTTTGTTCGGAGATGTGTACAAGAATATAACGGAGAAATATGTGGATGATATCTCTCCGAAGGAATTCATGCGCACCGGGATCGACGGGCTGCTGGCCACATTGGATCCGTATACGGTATATTACGAGGGTGATGAAAGTAACGATCTCGACGCGCTTATGATGGGGAAATACGGCGGAATCGGCATATCTGTCGGTATTAAAGACGGCTATATTACGGTGATCACTACGTTGGACGGATCACCTGCTCAAAGAGCCGGAATTCTTCCGGGTGACCGGATAGTCAGCGTGAACGGGCTGACCGCGCACGACATTTCTCTGCAGCAAATGTCGAATTATGTCAAAGGAGAACCGGGAACGAAAGTGAAATTGACCATATTGCGGGAAGGGCAGGACCATCGCCTTGATTTTGAACTCATCCGGGAAATGATCGCGGTGGAGAATATCGCGTATGCGGGTGTACTAAACGGGACCGTGGGGTACATCAAAATAACAAAATTCTCCAAGACCGCCAATTTTGATTTTGTTCGCGCATTGAAAGATCTTAAACAAGAGGGCATGCAATCACTGATCCTTGATCTAAGGGGTAATCCGGGCGGCTTGCTTGATGCAGCTATCGATATCACCAATCAGTTTGTTAAAAAAGGCGAAATCATCACCTACACCAAAGGACGCATTCAAGACGCATCGAGAAATTACGCAGCACTGAACGATCCTTTGTTCCCCGACATGCCCTTGGTCGTATTGGTTGACGGAGGCAGTGCAAGCGCATCGGAGATCGTTGCGGGAGGACTGCAGGATCTGGATCGCGGTGTTATTGTCGGGTCTACGACCTTCGGCAAGGGATTGGTACAGACCGTTTACCCTCTGCAGGAAAGAGACGCGGTGATCAAGATCACGACCGCAAAATATTTTACGCCGAGCGGGCGATGCATTCAGAAAGAAGATTATGCATCGAAACGCGGGCGCCGCCAGGATCAACCGCTTGAGGAGGAAAATGCGACTTATGATACATTCGGAGCCGGCGATGCGGTCCCCGATACGCTGCACCGTGCTCAGGATACAATTGAAGTAAAACAAATTTTCAAGACAGCGGGCGGACGAAAGGTCTATGCCAACGGCGGCATTACGCCGGACATTGAGATTGCAACGTCCGAATTTACCGTGTATTTCAGGGAAATATTGAAGCGGGGACTGATCTTTGATTTCGCGACTAATTATGTGGCGCACCATGCGCAGATCGATTCAGGGTTTGGAGTCGATGAAAAGACCGTTGACGAATTCGGCGCGTTTTTGACAGCTAAGAATTTCAATTACATTTCCGTTGCTGAACGGCAGATCGCCGAGCTCGCCGTATTGTCAAAGAAGAATAATTTTGACGAAGCAACCTCTCAAAAGATCGAAGAGTTGCGCGAACGGCTTCGCTGGGAAAAGCAAAAAGATTTTGCCAACAGCAAACCGCTTATCAAGGCGGCACTGGAACAGGAGATTATCTCCCGCTATTTCGGGAATAAAGGCCGTATCCAGCGAAGCTTTAAGTATGATCCGGCTTATCAGGAAGCCGTGGCATTGCTTAAGAATCGTGAAAAATATAAACAAGTTCTTGCCGGAAAATAGAAATATATGCATGAACCTGTTTTATACTATGTGCTGATCGGAGCAGCGGCCGGAACGCTGGGATCCATGGTTGGTTTGGGTGGCGGCATCATTATGGTTCCGGCACTGGCGATTTTGCTTGGCGTGGATATCAAAAATGCGATCAGCGCCAGTCTGATATCATTGGTTGCAACTTCTGTGATGTCGGTTTCCGTCTTTGCCAAGAAACACCTTGTTCATTTTAAACTGGGCCTTATTCTTGTATCCACTACCATTGTAGGCTCGTTTGGAGGAAGTTACATAGGCGTTTATTTGGAGCCTAAGATTCTGATGTTGCTGTTTGGATGCCTGATGGTCCTTGCGGCTCTCATGCTTCTTAAAAACCTTAGAGTTCCGCTGCGCGATTCAACGCAAGATCCTATCGAAAAAAAAACCGAGGAAGGTCTTTTAGACATAGTTGGAACTATACGTTCCGAAGACTCCGGTGAAATAGAGACGTTCAGAGTTCGCCGCGTACCTTTGAATATCATACTTTCAACATTTGCCGGGTGTATTTCGGGTCTACTGGGAGTAGGCGGCGGGATCATTCAGGTTCCAATGATGCATTTAATCGGTGGGGTTCCCATCAAAGTTGCGTCGGCCACAAGCAGTTTCATGATCGGCTTTACGGGTCTCGCAGGAGCAGTCGTGTATTTCATTTATGACCGGTTTGACCTTGTCATGACCTCTGCGTTGATCATCGGTATTATCGGCGGTTCGTTCCTGGGTTCGAAGATCGCGATGAGAGTGAGATCAAAATATCTGATCATTATACTTCTTATCGTCTTACTGTATTCGTCATTTCGTATGTTTGCAAAGGTTGTATCGTAAAATGCAGGATATCAGCTTATTCTATCGGAAATTGATGCGCTTCGGATCCGTCGCCAGCCTGTGCTTCCTTGTATACGGACTCGCGGTCACCGCATCTGCAGACCATATTATTAACGGCAAATGGAGCTGGCGAAGCGGTTATCTGTACCTGACTCTCGGGATCATCACGCTGTTATTGACGCCGATCACAGGGCTTATAACATTTTTTATTTATAACATAAGAATAAAACAATACGCGATGGCCATATTAGCGGTGATCCTGTTGGCTCTTTTAGCCGGCGGAACCTGGCTGATCCATCCGGATAATTAGCAAAAAAGGAGTTCCTATGCGATCTCTGTTACTGCCGGTTCTCTTAATATTATTTTATGTCAACAGTTGCAGCCAGGTAGAGAAGACCACCGTCTACAACGACCGAACGTACGCGGATCTTGCCAAAGCAAAGAACGTGTGGATCAAACATATTGACGGTAAGGAATTCGTTTTTTACAAGATGGAAGTGGTAAAGACGGATGAAAATTATATTTATGCCCGGTGTTGGAAAAAAAAGAATTCAGAACCGGTCGACTACAAATTCAATAAACAGGAAGTGGTCATCGAAAGCTCGGCGTTCAGCGGTTCTGCAGCAACAAACTATTTCCTCATAACTCTCATCACGGTCGGTTTGCTCATTTTAATACCGATCATATTGAGTAAAGCATAGTTAAAATGATCGCAGAGAAATCATCGCCGGTATCTCGTGTAGAATTTGAGAACGTTGTATGTCCTTTGTGTGAAAACGGAAACCATAAGACGGTACATTCATTTTCAGACCGGCACGGATCTTACGCCATAGTTCAGTGCACGGCATGCGAACTGCTGTTCCTGAACCCGCGGCCGACGGCGTCCGGTATCGGCATATATTACGATGCACAGAATTACACACCCTTCTTGAGTTCCGGAAACCGCGGATCCGTATTTGACCGGATATACTCTTTCGTGCGAAACTATTCAGTTGCCTGGAAAAGACGCCGTATCGAAGGTTTCATGAAAAAAGGATCGATACTTGATATCGGCTGCGGAACGGGCGAATTTCTGTATGAAATGAATTCCAATGGCTGGAAAACAGCGGGTTTAGAACCGTCAAGCGAAGCTTCCCGTTTTGCAAGGGAAAAGTACGGACTTGATGTGCGCACCGGATTTATCGATGATCAGAGTATGCGGTCGATCGATGGAACTTTCGATGTGATCACCATGTGGCATGTGTTGGAACATGTCCATAATCCGCTTGATGCGCTGGCCGCAATAAAGGAAAAGTTAGTTGATAACGGCCTTCTGGTGATCGCCGTTCCGAATATTTCCTCTTATGACGCCGGAGTTTACGGGAAAGATTGGGTGGCGTTGGACGTGCCGAGACATTTGCTGCATTTCACACCTGCAACGATGAGAAAATTGTTGTTAAAAGCCGGGTTCGATCTGTTTAACCGGCACCAGATGCCTTTGGATTCCGTTTTCAATTGCTTAATGAGTGAAAAAAACGTTATTTCTCGTAAGGTCAAGTTGGCGCCGTTCTATCTTATACGATCGGTATTCACGATTCTCCTGTCATGGATAAACGGTTTACACGAAGACAACGGTTCCTCGGTGATGTATTACGTTCGAAAAAAAGGATGAGAGCCTTCTATGTCTCTGATCAAGATATTATCTGAAAATGTGGCCAATAAGATCGCAGCCGGTGAGGTAGTTGAACGGCCGGCTTCCGTGGTGAAGGAGCTCATTGAGAATTCCATTGATGCGGGCTCCGATGAGATCGTTATCACGGTCAAATCCGGCGGCAAAGGACTTGTACAGGTTATCGATAACGGATGCGGCATGAATGCCGACGATGCCGTATTGTGTTTCGAACGTCATGCGACCAGCAAGATCACCTCTTGGGAAGATCTGCAGCGCGTCAAAAGCTTCGGATTCCGCGGGGAAGCGCTCGCAAGTATAAGTTCTGTTTCCGATGTGGAGATGAAGACCAGGACAAAAGATGAGGAAGTAGGGACCGTCGTACGTATGCACGGCGGACATATTTCGGAGGTAACCAAAGAGAGCTCACTTCAGGGAACGACGATGTCGGTCAAGAACCTCTTCTACAATGTACCCGCGCGGCGGAATTTCCTTAAAACGAACAATACGGAGTTTCGTCATATCACATCGGTGATCAAGCGGTTTGCCATGGCGTATCCGGCGATCGAATTTACCCTCTTCCATGAAGATGAAAAGATCTTCCAATTGCGCAAAGCGGAGCTTCCCCAACGGCTCGAAAAAGTGATCGGCCGTGAGATCATGTCGTATGCGTTGCCGCTCGATGTAGAGCAATTTGGTTTGCGTGTCCGCGGTTATATCAGTAAGCCGTCCTTTTCGTACAAAACAAAAGGGGAACAATACTTGTTCCTTAACGGCCGTCCTATTGTTAACCGAACGGTCAATTTCGCGGTTTTCTCCGCATACGGACATTCGATTCCGAAAGGGGATAAGCCCTTCTTTGTCCTGTTTCTTGAGAGCAACCCGGAAGAATTTGACGTCAACGTTCATCCGGCCAAAGCCGAAGTAAAGTTCAAGGACGAGCAATTGCTTTATCGGTCCATTTTTCATGCCGTCCGCGATTCCATGGGTACTGATTCCATGATCCCGACATTGACGCGCGCTACGCCGGCGGGTACCGGGGCTGATGATACGAATTTGTCCCTTGAATTACAGACTGATCGTGTGAATTTAAATGCTCCCATCGGCGGAGCACGGCAGGGAAGTTCTTCGGATACGAAAGGACAGGCAGATGATGAGGTGGCAAAATTCTTTGCTTCGCCTGAAGCAGAGAAAAAAGCCATACAAAGCCAGTTGACCCAACCCAAACCGGCGGTCAATCCAAGCAGTATGGTCTGGCAGCTGCATAACCGTTATATCATCTCCCAGATAAAAAGCGGTTTAGCCATCATCGACCAGCATGTTGCGCATGAACGTATCCTGTATGAACGCGCACTGGAAGCTTTCGACAAGAATCCGATATTCTCCCAGCAGTTGTTATTCCCTCAGACCCTGGAATTCTCGGCAGAGGACTATTCTATCCTCGAAGAATTCCTCCCGATGGTTGAAAAACTTGGGTTTATCATTAAGAAATTTGGTAAACGTACCGTGGTCGTTGAGGCTGTTCCGGCGGATGTACGGTTGGGGAATGAACAAAAGATCCTTACCGAGATGATTCAGGAGTACAAGATCAACAGTTATAATGAACTTGATCCGAGAGATAACCTGGCCAAGTCATTTTCATGTAAATCAGCTATCAAATCCGGCGACCCTTTAAATGTAGATGAGATGAACAGCCTTATCGATCAGCTATTTGCATGCAAATTTCCCTATGTTTGTCCTCACGGCAGACCGATCATCATTCAACTGTCTTTAGAGGAGTTAGATAAGCGTTTTATGCGAATTTAACCTGTTGCAATATGAGAATAATAAGCACTTATCTGTTTTTATTAATTGTTTTATGTTCATTCGTCTCTGTTTATTCACAGGATGATGAAATTGAAGGAATTGGCGTTGAGATGACAGCTACAATGCTCAGCCGATACGTCTGGCGAGGGTATGATCTGAGTCATAAAGATCCCGCACTTTTGACTTATGTAAACTATTCGCCGAAGGTTCTGAATGGGTTTTCATTGAGCGCGGGAACAATTTTCGGTTTGAAGAATGCGCGGGAGCAGGGTGATGGGCGCTCCGATATTGACGAATTTGACCTGACCGCCGCCTATGAAAGGCCGATCATTCCTGATAAACTGATGCTCACCGTTTCCGTTCTCTTCTACCAATACACTTCATATTGGACGAAGTCCTATTACGGGGACACAAAAGACATCGAATTGAATTTTCTGGCCATCTACGCACTTAACAATTATCTCATTCCGTACGTCTCTTATTTTCGGGGTATCGACGATAAGATCAGGGGTAATTTTGTCGAAACGGGTTTTTCGAACGAATTCGCTTTTTCCGAGCACATCACTCTGACGCCTAAATGGTATGCCTGTTACAGTTCGCAATACGAATTCCGTTCTGATCCGGCATTCAGCAATCTGGCGGCAGAATTTCCACTGGGCTATTCGAAAGGATCGATTTACGCTGAGATATCCGGAATAGTGGTCAAACCCCTCAGAAATTCACTGAATGGAAACAAAAAAATCCTATTTTGCACCGGTTTGAATGCCGCTTATGCTTTTTAGAACATCCCATTCCTATGCCTGACCGCAAACGTAAAATCCTCGTTATCGTCGGACCAACGGGCGTCGGAAAGACCGCCTTGTCGCTGTCGCTTGCCGAAAAACTCAACGCCGAGATCATTTCTGCCGATTCCAGGCAGCTTTTCCGGCATATGAATATCTGTACCGCTAAACCCAAGCCCGATGAACTCGCAAGAGTTAAGCATCATTTCATCGATTCGATCGACCCGGATCAGTATTATAATGCCGGGCAGTACGGACAGGACGGCAGAGAGACCATTCACCGAATCTGGTCGCGGCAGAAAGAAGTGATCGTGGTCGGCGGATCGGGCATGTACCTACGCGCGCTGATCGACGGTTTCATCGCCGAGGGAGAGAAAGATGAGTCCATACGAATCGGTATACGGGAACGTATCAATCGGCACGGGCTGGAATCGGTGTACCGCGAACTCGAACAACTCGATCCGGCGGCCGCCGCGAGAATTCATCCTAATGACGCGAAACGTATCGAGCGCGCTATTGAAGTATTTGAACTCACCGGACAGCCGATTTCAGAGAAACATGCGGAACAAAACGCCGATTTCGATTTCACTCCGGTGATGATCGGGCTGATGTGCGATCGGGCGGAACTCTACCGCCGCATTGAATTGCGCGTCGAAGACATGATCCGTCGGGGCGTTATCGAAGAGACAAAACGTCTCCTGGAGATGGGTTATTCACCGTCATTGACATCTATGGAAAGCCTGGGATACAGGGAGATCGTTGCCCATCTCCGGGGAGAGATCAGCTATGACCGGATGGTGGAACTTTTCAAACAAGGTTCCCGTAATTA
>CAZHUW010000035.1:0-21910 GCA_964535295.1 uncultured Bacteroidota bacterium | reverse complement strand
CATAAGGTATCAAAAAGGATAATCTACGGGTTGAAATATGAAGCATCGCACGCTCAATTTCAATGTTAAATTATTTCTCGTCCAAATAATTTAAAATTAAAAGTATATAACCAAAACAAGGCGAATAATCACTTGACTTTTTTGATACCACCGACTATATTGGCACTCTTTTTGAAGAGAGTTACATATATCTGGCGCGCATATTATCCAATAAAAGGCTTTAGTTAATTATTTGTTTTACTTGGAGGAATTGTAGGAATGATTAAGAACAAAAATGTCAGGCTGGGGATCATACTGGTTTGCATCGCATTGTCGCTGGTTGCTTTATGGCCGACTTTCAAATTTTACGGATTATCCGACGAAGAAAAAGCGAAGCTGCGTGAAACGGCGGATGGAACCAAAGAACTCAATGATCTGCAATCCAGATCAATCAATCTCGGCCTTGACCTCAAAGGAGGTATCCACCTCGTACTCGAAGCCGATGTGGTCACTTTGTTTGAAAACCTTGTGAAGAACAAGGACAATGAATTTACGCGAATCTTTGAAAAGGCTGCAACAGAATACCGCACCAATCAAGACGCGAGTTTTGCCGCAATACTTGAACGTCATTTTGAAGAAGCAAAAGTACCCATGATCAATTATTGGGGTGACAAACACAAAGATAATGCCGGCGTGGTCAAGTTCCTCGGAGATGAATCCAAAGATGCCGTAGACCGTGCGCAGTCGATCATCCGAAACCGTGTCGATCAATTTGGCGTTAGCGAGCCTACTATTCAGAAACTCGGTGATCACCGTATTGTGGTCGAACTGCCCGGGATCGATGATCCGGTCATCGCTAAGAACCTTATACAACAAACGGCTCTGCTCGAATTCAAACTTCTGCGTGATCCGCAGGATGCCGGCAATATTTTTGAGCGGCTGGACACTTATTTCTCGCGCATTGATACGATGTCAGCACAGGGCTTATCGGCAGATTCATCGAGAAAGTTTGCCAAAGATACTACACAACTCAGCGGGTTATCGGCTGAATTACTCAAACCTGAAGGCGATTCGGCCAAGACAGATTCTGCCGGTACGCCATCGTCAAAGCCCTTTACCCAGTACATTATCGGACAACAGATCGGACAAACCGGATACGATTTTTATGTGGCTGCGCAAAACCTTGAATACATAAAATCATTACTATTTACCAAAGTCGGTGACCGCACCAAGATCAAGCCCGGTGTACAAGCTGCGATAGGTGAATCCAATGAGATCGTTTTCAGCAACAAAGAAGTTCATGAAGGATTCTACGCTGCATATGTACTGAAAAAAGCTCCTGAATTATCGGGAGCCGTCGTGACCGAAGCGAAACAGGACATTTACCAGGGAATGGATCCGGGAATGGCCGGCCGCCCGATCGTTACATTAAAAATGACGGCCGAAGGAAGCAAACGGTGGGCGATTGTAACGGGTGCAAATGTTAATAAACGGATCGCGGTCGTTTTAGATAATAAAGTACAATCGGCGCCGAATATCGTCGAAAAGATATCCGGCGGCAATACACAGATTACAGGTATGGATAATCTGGAAGAAGCCAAAAGCCTCGCGATCGCATTACGCGCGGGTTCATTACCGGCACCGGTTCATATCATTGAAGAGAGAACCATCGGACCTTCTCTAGGTGCGGATTCGATTGAAAGCGGGAAATTGGCTTTTTGGGTAGGTTTCATTGCCGTTGCTTTGGCAATGGTCGTTTATTACAGGAATTCGGGCAGCGTTGCAGACGTGGCGCTCGTTCTCAATGTACTTTTTCTGATGGGCATATTGACCGGCTTCGGATTCACGCTCACTTTGCCCGGTATTGCAGGTATCATTTTGACCATGGGTATGGCTGTTGATGCCAATGTGCTTATCTACGAACGTATTAGGGAGGAAATTCGTCTCGGCAAAACAGTTCGTGCTTCGATAGAAACCGGATTTGCAAAAGCATTTGTAACGATTGTTGATGCCAACTTGACCACTTTCGGTACCGGATTGGTGCTTTTTCAATTTGGAACGGGGCCAATCAAAGGATTCGCATTAACCTTGATGATCGGTATTATAACGACAGTCTTCTGCGGTGTATTTGTCTCGCGTGTGCTTATGGACCTGATCTACGATCGTGCCACGATGGAACAGAAGATAAGCATTGGAGTGAATTACAGCCGCTTAGGCGCTCAAAAAGTTTAAGATTAACACACGAGAAAGTTTAAGGAGTATCTGCAATGGAGTTTTTTGTTAATAAGAGTTATCCTTTTGTTGCCATGCGCACAAAAGCCTATTTACTTTCAGGCAGTCTCATCATGATGAGCCTTGTGCTGTTCTTCATTATGGGGCTTAATTATGGCGTGGATTTTGTCGGTGGAACGTCGCTGGAAGTAAAATTCAAGGATCCCGTTGAATTGGATAGAGTACGCTCGGTGGTATCCAGTAAATTTACGGCGGATCGCATCCAGAATTTCGGATCGTCGAACGATGTCCTGATTCATATCATCGAACAGAACGACCGGGTTGCAGGAGAGGTTCTTAATTTGCTGAACACCAACTTCACAAGCAATTCGGTTGAAATGCGATCTGTGAGTCAGGTTGGACCAAAGATCGGAGATGAATTAAAGGGTTCGGCCGTATGGGCCACATTATGGGGCTTGGCATTCATTATCGTTTATTTAGCGATCCGGTTTCACTGGAAATGGGGTATGGCTGCCGTGATTGCATTGGCACACGACGTTTTGATAACCCTTGGTCTTTTTGTCGTTCTGCGTTTGGAGTTTTCGTTAGGCGCAGTTGCCGCATTTCTGACCATTATCGGATATTCAGTCAACGATACGATCGTTGTATTTGATCGAATTCGTGAAAACGTGCGTTTAATTAAGCGAGGTTCGACCTTTGAGGAAGTTGTAAACAAGAGCATCAATGAAACGCTTAGCCGAACGATTATGACATCCTCTCTGACGCTGCTGTCAGTGATTGTGCTCCTGATTCTCGGTGGAGAAGTGCTTCGTCCTTTTGCATGGGCTTTGTTGACCGGTATAATCGTTGGAACCTATTCGTCGATCTTTGTGGCAAGCCCTGTCTTGATCGAATGGAAAGCCGGCGAAGATCTGAAAGCCAAGATGAAATAACTTTCTCATCTTGACAGATTTATGAAAAAAAAGTAATTTAACTCCGTTATTCAATCAGAAAGAATCCATATGGAATTCACTACGCTGGAAAAAAACGGGATCGTGGTGGTGGAAGTGCGCGGCGGCATTATGGGTGGTCCGGATGCATCCCAACTCAATGATGAAGTACACCGCTGGATCAAAGAAGGTAAGAAGAATTTCGTAGTCAATTTGCAGTCCGTAGATCTGATCAATAGTTCCGGCCTCGGCATACTGATAAGTAATTTGACCAATGTGAAGAACAATGGAGGGGATCTTCGATTAAGCAATTTGTCCCAGAAGATCAAACAGATATTTCAGATCACCAAACTGGCTACCGTATTCAAACAATTTGAAACGGTGGATGATGCCGTAAAAAGTTTTTCATGATCCTTATTAAAACTATGATCGACAGTATCATACCCAAGATCTCCTAAAAGGTTTTGGGTTATTTTTTGTTCAATAAAACAAGTTGAGGAAAAAAATATGCCGGTTCGTGTTATTATAGGCGCTCAATGGGGCGATGAAGGCAAAGGAAAGATCGTTGATTTGCTTGCCGGCAACGTGAAGGTCGTGGCGCGATATCAAGGCGGCGCCAACGCGGGCCATACTATATGGAACGGAGACAAGAAATATGTGTTGCGGCTTATTCCGTCAGGAATTCTGCATCAAGGCGTCATGTGTATTTTGGGAAACGGTGTCGTGATTGATCCTATCGCTTTTTTTGAAGAATTGGACGGACTTGTCAACAGCGGGATCCGGGTTGAAGGGTGTATCATGGTCAGTCCTCATGCGCATATTATACTGCCATATCACAAACTTATCGATCAGGCAAAAGAGAAATACCTTGGTAAGAATCAAGTTGGGACAACTCAACGGGGTATCGGACCCGCTTATCTGGACAAGGTCGACCGGTGCGGCATCCGCGCAATAGATCTGATGGATCCGCAGCTGCTGACGGAAAAAATGCAGAAGAATATTGTCGAGAAAAACAGGATACTGAATGCTTTTGGTGCCGAATCATTATCGCCGGAACCGATCATCAAACAATATCTGGACTTAGGCAACAGGCTGCGTCCTTACGTTCGTGATACTGCGAGTTACTTATATGAGGCAGTCAAGTCCGGTGAAGAAGTATTGCTTGAGGGCGCACAAGGAACACTGCTGGATATCGACCATGGCACGTATCCTTTTGTCACGTCTTCTAACTCCAGCAGCGGCGGTGCTTGTACCGGATTGGGTTTGGGTCCGACAAAAATCGATCATGTCATGGGCGTGGCGAAAGCGTATACGACGCGTGTTGGCAATGGCCCATTTCCGACCGAATTTGACGAGGCGTTTTCTGAAAAAGTACGTAAACTTGGAGGAGAATACGGTGCGGTTACCGGGCGGCCTCGACGTTGCGGGTGGCTTGATATGGTTCAATTGAAGTACGCGATGATGGTAAATGGCATTGACGAATTGGCGATTACAAAAATGGATGTTCTGGATACACTTGAAGAACTTAAAGTATGCGTGGGTTACAAGTTGAACGGTACTAAAATCGATTATCCGATCACCGATGCCAGAAAACTCGATCAAGTTGAACCGATCTACGAGTCTTTGTCCGGCTGGACCGCCGATACTTCCAATGCTAGGAAGTTCACTGAACTGCCTCAAAAAGCGCAGAAATATTTGCAATTCATTGAATCCTACATGGAAGATGCGAAGATCAAGATCGTTTCGGTTGGTCAGGAACGAGACCGTACTATGATGATCTGAAGAAAGTATATTATTCCTTATGAGTGAAAAACAATATGAACCCGTCATGGGTCTTGAAGTGCATTGTCAGTTGTCGACTCGGACGAAAGCATTTTGCTCATGCAGCGCGGCTTACGGCGGAACACCGAATTCGCAAACGTGTCCGGTCTGTCTGGGTTTACCCGGTGCATTGCCCGTATTGAACAGGCAAGTAGTCGAATATGCAATTCGGATGGGTTTGGCTACGCACTGCATCATCGCATCAGAATCCATTTTTGCGAGAAAAAACTACTTCTACCCCGATCTTCCAAAGGGATACCAAATATCCCAATTTGACCGGCCATTATGTGAACACGGGTGGATTGAGATCGAGGTAGGCGATTCCGTGAAGCGTATCGGTATCAAGCGAATTCATCTCGAAGAAGACGCTGGGAAATCCATACATGACGACGCCGTGACCGGAGGTAATGCGACGTTCATCGATCTTAACCGCTGCGGTACACCGCTGATCGAGATTGTGTCGGAAGCGGATTTTCGTTCGGCTGCAGAAGTAACCGCGTATCTTACCAAGATACGGCAGATCGTGCAATACCTTGAAATCTGTGATGGAAATATGGAAGAAGGCAGTTTGCGCTGCGATGCGAATATTTCCATGCGTCCGGTTGGCGTTGAAAAATTAGGTACCAAAACAGAACTAAAAAATATGAACTCCTTCAAAGCCGTAGAAAGGGCTTTGGCATACGAAATGCAAAGGCAAACATCTGTGTTGCGGTCCGGCGGAGAGGTCATACAGCAAACGTTGTTATGGGATGACAATGCCGGGGAATCACGCCCCATGCGCAGCAAGGAAGAAGCTCACGATTATCGTTATTTTCCGGAACCCGACTTGGTACCGCTGCGTGTATCTAAAGAATGGATCGAGGACATCGCAAAAAACATGGCGGAATTACCGCAGGCCCGGCGAGACCGTTTTGTAAAAGATTACGGTATTCCCAAATACGATGCCGAAGTTTTGACCCTGAATAAATCTTTGGCTAATTATTTTGAAGAGACCCTTACTTATGTCAAAGATGCAAAACTCGCCAGCAACTGGATCATGAGCGAAATGATGGCCGTTTTGAAAGAGCGTAAACAGGAAGCGGATGAATTTATCGTGACACCTAAACATTTCGGTATGATGCTCGATCTGATCGTCAAAGGAACGATCAGCGGAAAGATCGCCAAGAACGTTTTTGAAGAAATGTGCAATGAAGGTAAGGAACCTAATGCTATAGTCAAAGAAAAAGGGCTGTTACAGATAACCGACCGAAACGAAATTGAAAAAATAATTGATAAGGCATTTGAAGCTAATCCTTCTCAATTAAAAGAATATCTGGCGGGTAAAGAGGTATTGTTTGGTCATTTTGTGGGTCAGGTTATGAAAATATCGCAAGGCAAAGCAAACCCTGGTTTAGCAAATGAAATCCTCAAAGAGAAACTGAACCGGTTGAAAAGTTAGAAAAATTCCTTGCAGGTCATTGCGATAATATCTATCTTGCACCGCTTTTTAAAAACGGTTGTTTTCGGTTAGAAGGTCAAGAAAATAAATTATTTACGGAGAGATGCAGGAGTGGTTTATCTGGCACGCCTGGAAAGCGTGTGTGCGGGAAACCGTACCGAGAGTTCGAATCTCTCTCTCTCCGCTCCAAGTTTTATAAAGTAACATTTAATGTAAGGAGGCGCTCCATGAAAGTTGACATGGTCATGCCGCAAATGGGGGAAAGTATTGCCGAAGGCAAGATCCTCAAATGGCATAAAAAAGTGGGGGATAAAGTTTCCAAAGATGAGACCGTTCTTGAGATCAGTACCGATAAGGTCGATTCCGAAATCCCGTCACCGGCTTCCGGTGTCATCGCCGAATTGCTTATTGCCGAAGGCGAAACGGTATTGGTCGGAACTTTGATCGCGCGGATTGAAACGGACGCATCCGTAGCCGTCTCTGGAAAACCTACGGCAACACCTCCGGTTGAGAAAAAAGAAGAACCAAAGGCGGCCGCCGTTACTCCAGCCAAACCTTCATCGCCGGGTAGTGCCATCGATATGATCATGCCGCAAATGGGTGAAAGTATTGCCGAAGGAAAGATCCTGAAATGGCACAAAAAAGTTGGCGATAAAGTAGCCAAAGATGAAACTGTATTAGAAATAAGTACTGACAAAGTTGATTCGGAAATCCCTTCGCCGGCAGCCGGCGTGATAACAGAAATTCTGGTTCCCGAAGGTCAAACGGTTTTGGTTGGGACATTGATCGCGCGTATCGGCAGTGAGGTCGGAACGTCCGGTGCGGCGACAGTAAAAGCGGAATCCAAAAAAGAAGAAGCGATGCATTTTTCGAGTTCGATTGAAGATTTTCAAAAACAGAATGCCATGCAGGTTGCCGCCACTTCGGCTGCGGCAGTACAATCAGGAGCCTTACTAAAAAGCGCAAATGGCGACCGATTTTATTCGCCACTTGTTAGAAATATTGCGAAAACGGAAGGGATTACTGCTCAGGAGTTGGCTATGGTTCCGGGTAGCGGCTTGAATCACCGCGTGACAAAAAACGATATACTTGCGTATTTGGCTAAACGACCTAAAGGCGGTCTTGTTATGCAGGCAGCTAAAGTTGGAGTAAGTTCATCGCCGGCAACCAAAGCGGTTTCAGACGTTAAATACGGTTTCAATAAAGAGCGTGTTGAATTGATCGAAATGAACAATGTTCGTAAACTGACGGCCGAACATATGCGCCGCAGCGTCGATACATCCGCACATGTCTATACGATGACCGAAGTGGACATGACCAATATCGTTAAGTTCAGAACGAAACATAAAGACGCGTTCGAAAAACGCGAGGGCTTCAAACTCACCTATACGCCATTCCTGCTTGACGCGATGGCAAAGACCTTGAAAGATCTGCCAATGGTCAATGTATCCGTTGACGGCACGACGATCATTAAAAAAAATTATATCAACATCGGCATGGCCGTTTCCATCGAGAATAACACCGGGCTTATCGTACCGGTTATAAAGGATGCCGATACGCTGAATTTGACGGGTATTTGCAGAGCGGCGAATGATATGGCCGTGCGCGCACGTACGAAGAAATTAAAACCCGATGAGATTCAGGACGGTACCATTACATTGACCAACATGGGCGTATTCGGAAGTACTGCAGGATTTCCGATAATTAATCAGCCTCAAGTTGCGATTATGGGTGTTGGCGCTATCAAAAAACGTCCCGTCGTCATTGAAACGGATGGCGAAGACACGATCGCGATCCGGTCGATCATGTTTGCATCCTTGTCTTACGATCACCGGGTCGTAGACGGTGCACTGGGAGGTTCATTCCTTCAGAGGGTGACGTATTATTTAGAAAACTTCGATATGAATACGCCTCTTTAATATCAAATAAAAATGTTTTAATTTAAACTCCCGACCCAAATGGCGGGAGTTTTTTATTTATGAAACCGGATCTTTCACTATATCTAATCGCGGACATAGAAGCTGCTCTCGCGCATCCTTTCTTGAAAGTGGTTGAAGAAGCCATTTTGGGAGGAGTCACCGCCGTTCAGCTTCGTGTTAAGAACAAACCGAAGGAGGAGTTTCTCCGAACTGCGCGGGAACTGCGATCCCTGACAAGATCCTATGGTCTTCCATTTATTATTAATGACGATGTAGAGGTGACCCTCGCCGTTGATGCGGATGGCGTGCATTTGGGGCAGAGCGATATGAAAATGGCAGAAGCCAGGAAAATATTGGGATTCAGTACCATTATCGGCGTTTCAACACACAACGTTGAGGAGGCCATGGAAGCAGAAGAAGCCGGCGCGGACTATGCCGGTGTGGGAACGGTTTTTCCCACCACGTCCAAATCAGACATTCACGAAATTATTGGTATTTCCGGTATAACAGCAGTGAGGAATAGGGTAAAACTTCCGCTTGTTGGGATCGGCGGCATTGGCCTTTCGAATGTTGCAACGGTCGTGGAAGCGGGAGTGGACGGCGTTGCGGTCATTTCTGCAATCATGAGTTCCATTGATCCCAAAAAAACTGCGCAAGAATTCAAATTGGTCATCGACCGGCATAAATTAAGAGGCATCATATGAAAAAAATTTGGACGCAGTTATGGGTCATCTTGCAGACCGCATCTGTTTACGGACAAATGGTATTCCATGAAGATTTCAGTAAGCCGAACTTGTTCGGAGAAGGTCCGCTTGCATATTATCAACGGGGAAATTATCACATACTTGCCGAAAAGGGGAGGATGGTTTATGATAATGATCACTGGCTTGCTGATTTTTCTGCGGAAGTGAAAACGGAGTTCCTGGACGGCGATGATAACCAGGGTTATGGCCTCATGTTTCGAACTCAGGACTATGAGAATAGTTATGTCTTCTGCATTTCCGGCAACGGGTACCTTGAATTGGGCGGTTACAAAAAAGGGAACTGGTTCACTATATCCAAATGGGAGCGAAGTGACATTATAAGAAAAAACGGGGTCAATTTTGTTAAGGTTGAATGCCGAGGCACAACCATTAGTTTGTTCATAAATGGACAATTCATTAAGACGATCAAAGACGCTTCTTATACTGCCGGATATATCGGTATCGTGGCTTATAATAAAGCGCATATTCATTTTGATGATCTTAAAGTGTATGAAACAGGAATGAAAGAGCGTGGCGATTATAGTTTTGAACCGGAAACAATGGATACATTCAGAGATTATTCGGTTGATGCCGAAGCAATTTTCATTGATAATTTCAGCGATAAATCGAAAGGCTGGTCCGAAGCTGATCTAGTGCACTATGAAAAAGGGTATTATACTGTGTACGATGGGGAAAAAGGTCATTTTGCCTGGCAAAGTATCAATGAATCGAATTATGTTTATGAAGCAAATGTGAGGGTTGATAAATGGCAGAAGGGCGGCAGCGCCGGGATCACTATGCGTATGGACGGCACCGAAAACTATTACGGTTTTTTCATTACGGAAGATCAGAATTTTTATTTTGAAAAAACAGTAGCGGGCGTTGCAAAAAACCTGATCATGAGAACGCCGGTTGTTTTTGATAAAGAAGCGCCGATAGCCCTTCGTGTCGAGTGCCGTGAAAATGACTTCAGGTTATACGTGAACGGGCAAGAACTGGCGACGGCTTCGGAAACCGATCATATGCCTTTATTAAATGATAAATTCGGCATCTATGCGTCTAAAGGAGTACGTGCTGAATTCCTCAGTCTAAAATTATCTCCGGTTCCTTTTTCGTTCCTGAGTGCCGCGTTAGCTGTCCTCACGTCGTGGTGTACATGGGCTGCGGTTTTAGTTGGCGGCTTCATTATTGTTCGTGTACGGCGATCACGGAAAAAAAGGAATACCGAACTGCGTAAGAAAAGAGAAATTGAGATATTTGACATGATCAAAAACAGCCAGGGTTCTTTAGGCCTGGGCGACGTCATGTTCAAGTACAAAATAACAAAGAAGAACGCGCAGACGATGCTGGAGAATATTGCTCAAGAATACGGCGGTACGGCCGTTCTCAATCCCGACGGGTCGGTTGTATATGAATTTCCCGATTTCATGCCTTCCGAAGACAAAATGCGGCGGGATATTATTGCTTTTGCCTCTGCGCACAAAGGCAGGGTTACCGTCACGGAAACGGCGAATTATCTAAAAATGGATCTGATTGAGGCCGAAGTTTTGCTGGATTCGATGATCGACGGAAAACGGATTAAAAAGTCAGAGGAATCGGGTATCGTATACTATGAATTTGTGGAGATAATTGCGGCGTCCCGGCGGAAATAAATTGGTTGTAAGCTCTCTCTATAAGTCCAAGCCGGTTTGTTTTGAACGGCGTTTAGGTTTAAGCTTAAGATGATCGTAAGCCAGATCGGTCACTTCACGCCCCCGCGGAGTGCGTTTTAAAAGCCCTTTCTGGATCAAGAATGGTTCGTAAACTTCTTCAATAGTTCCGGCCTCTTCGCCTACAGAAATAGCGATCGTGTCGACGCCTACCGGCCCGCCATTAAATTTCTCTATTATCGCAGTCAGGATTCGTTTATCCATATCATCCAACCCATGTTCGTCGACCTCCAGTGCCCGCAAAGAATAGTCTGCAATCGCTTTGTCGATTACGGATTGGTGCTGAACCTGCGCAAAATCCCGGGTTCGTTTTAAAAGCCGGTTAGCAATACGCGGCGTTCCGCGTGAACGTTTTGCGATCTCTTCCGCGCCGTTTTTGTTGATCTCGACATTAAGTATATCAGCGGAGCGGGTCACGATGTCGGTCAGATTGCCGTCATTATAGTAATCCAGGCGGCAAGTGATACCGAATCGTGAGCGCAGGGGCGCCGTGATCAGGCCGGCCCGTGTTGTGGCGCCTATGAGCGTAAAATGGGGAAGTGTAAGCTGGATCGTTCGCGCACTGGGCCCTTTGTCGATGACGATATCGAGTTGGAAATCTTCCATGGCGGAATAAAGATACTCTTCTACAATCGGATTAAGGCGATGGATCTCATCGATGAACAATACATCGCGCTCTTCAAGATTGGTTAGAATTCCAGCAAGATCGCCGGCTTTGTCCAATACCGGTCCGGATGTTACACGGATCTGAACGCCTAATTCGTGCGCCACGATGTGTGACAGGGTAGTTTTACCCAGGCCAGGAGGGCCCGACAGAAGAACGTGATCTAATGCGTCGCTTCTGAGTTTGGCCGCTTCGATGAAGACTTTTAAGTTCTGAATGATCTTATTTTGTCCGACGAACTCGTGGAACTTTGATGGACGTAATGAAAGATCCAGATCAACATCTTCATACGATTTCTTTGGGCGAATAATATCGTCTGATTCTTGTGGAATAACCAAGGACCACCTTTAAAGGTTTTTTCAATCTAACTAGATTTTAAAGCCGAATCAACGGAAGCTATTGCTTTTTTTTGAGAGCTTCAAGTATCTCGGGGATCTTTTGTATGTAGGCTTCTTTTCGCAGCGATTCCGCATGATCCCTTGCAGGGTAACCCGACACGGTTTTCCCGTCATCAATGGATGATATCACTCCGGATTGTGCGCCGATCGTTACGTGGTTCCCGATGGCGATATGTCCAACAATACCGACCTGTCCGGCAATAGTCACATTATCGCCGATCGTCGTACTTCCGGCAATGCCTGTCTGAGCCGCTATAAGGGTATGTTCTCCTACAACCACATTGTGTGCGATCTGGATCAGATTATCAAGTTTTGTACCGCGTTTGATCCGTGTTTCTCCCAATGTACCCCGATCTATCGAACAATTTGCGCCGATCTCTACGTCATCCTCGATGACAACTTTTCCCACGTGTGGTATTTTTACGTGACGGCCTTCATGTTTATAAAAGCCGAATCCATCGCTTCCAATGACCGTGCCAGCGTGAATGATCACGTTTTTTCCGATTTCACAACGATCATATATGGTTACATTCGGATAGATTAAAGTGTTTTTGCCTACCGTTACCTCATTTCCAATGAATGTATTTGCCATAATCGTTACGTCTTTTTGGATCCGGCTGTTTGACCCGACATAACAGTGAGGTCCCAGATGAACATCTTTTCGGCACTCCGCGGTTGCGTCAACAATGGCGGTCGCGTGAATAAGCATTCGACGGGGTTCAGCCGGGTAGAGGAATTCCAACGTTTTCACGAAAGACCCAAAAATATCTGTTGTAACGATATGACTGATACGTGACTGGAGCAAAAACTCTTGTAAATCGGGGTTAAATAATGATCGATCGATGATCCATGCTTTTGAGGTGATTTTTATTTTTTGCTTTAATATATCCTTAGTAAAAATGAAAACAGCCTCATTTTCATTCGATTTTATCGGATCGGCAATACCTGATATTATACGGTCATCTCCCGCTGCATCATTTTGAATTTCTGCTGCGATTTTAAAAAAGGAGACCATAACGTTATAAGAAAAAAATGGAAACTCCGTTGAATGAGTTTCCATTTGTGATTTGTGAAAGTGCCTTATCCATTATTTCTTTGTCGTGTCCTTGATCTCTTTTGCTCCTGCGTCTTTGGTCGTCGCTGAACCGGCCATTTTTACCAGTTCATTGATCGCTTTGTCTGTCAGGTCATATTTTGTGTCATAGGCAAGCAGAATACCGGATGCGGAGTCGACAATGTAATCCATATTTTCCGTCTTGCGCACATTTTCCAAAGCCTTTTTAACCTTGTCAAAAATGGGCTGCATAAGCTCTTGTTGTTTCTTACCCAGTTCATCGTTGAACCGCTGACCGGCGCCCTGAACGTAATAGGCCAACTCTTCGATGCCTTTCTGAATTGACTGCCGGATGTTCTCTTTAATGAGAGGGTTGTCTTTGTAATTTTTCACATAGTCGTCCTGCGCATTAGCAAGCGAATCCTGCAGGTATTGAAATTGTTTGGCCATTCGTTCTTGTTCTTCCTGCAGTTTTACCTGGACCGTCTGGGTTTCCTTTAAGGATTGCATAATTTTCTGTGAATCGACGTAGCCGATTTTGCTCTGAGCCGTGATTGAGCCGCTCGCAACTGCTATCAGAGCAATGGTAAAATACAAAATAGTTTGTTTCACGGTAATATCTCCTTATAGATAGGTAGAGTTATATGAATTAATTATTCTATTCGTCAATAATTTTTTTGTCGTCCCTTTTCTCAGAAGGCTGAGTCTTAGCTTTTTGCTCCGTTCCTTTAGCCTGTTGTTTTTGTGAATCGGCTCTTGTTGCCTTCTTTCCGGTTGGGATTTTCATGTCTTCTTCAGAATCAGCTGCTTGTTGCTTGACCGTCCGACCAACTGAACTTAATTCATCTATAACCAAAATGGTGACATCCAGTTTTCTGTCGATGGAAACCGGGTTTCCTGCTGACACATCAAATATAACGTCTATTTTCTCACGAAGCCTCACGTTATCAATAGCGCGCCGGACCTTATCAATCAACGGCTGAAGTAATTCTTGTTGTTTTTTGTATAATTCGCCGGTTACTGGTGAAAATTTTTGTTCCTGAAAGACCGTGATCATCTGGCGCCGGTCGCTAATCCGTTTTTCAAGAATTTCTCTTCCTGATTTGCTCAAAGTAAGGCTTACCGTTTCAATATCTTTTTCAAGCGTGTTAAGTGTGTCCGTCATGGCATCGATCTCAGCAGTCCAATCTGATGCTAATTTCTGGATTTCGATTTGCACATCCTCGGCTGATTTTAATTGGGACATGATATATTGGAAATCAATGTAAGCTATTTTATTTTGCGAATAGGTTTGGGTGTCAACACCAATAACCCACAGCAACATGAAGAATATTAAGGCTTTCAAAAAATGCTCCTTCGGTTAGAATTGTTGACCTAATTGGAAATGGAAATGAGGATAATTCCGGTTTTTATTTCTCTTGTCAAGACCGTATCCGACGTCTAAGCCGATAACGCCAACCAAAGGCATGAAAAGTCTGAAACCGTATCCGACTGAACGTTTGACCTTAAAAGGATCCGTTTCACTCAAAGAACGAAATACATTTCCCGCCTCGGCAAACGCCAAAATATACATCGTCGGGCTTGGGATCACCGGTAGACGTAATTCGGTGGAGTATTTAACCATGGAAGCGCCTCCCACGGCAAATCCACCGTCCTGGGGCCCAACGCCTCGTCCGCCGTAGCCTCGTAACTGAATCGATCCGATATCCAGTGCACTGCCGCCCATATAAAAACGATCCAATTGCGGGATTTGTTCAACCACGGAATTTTCCTTGAATGTTCTTGTGTATCCCATAGTAAAATCCGTGTAAAGAACAAAGGACCACAGGGTAGGGTAATAGTTTTCTGCTCTGAAAGTGTTGCGCATATAATTTTGCGGCAATACGCGCACGGCATTTGCAAAACCCGCTGTGTCGATACTCACGATGCCTACATCTGTTGTCAGGGTATAGACCGAACCTGATTTCGGAAATTCGGCGGCATCTTTGCTGTTACGCTGGATGATCTGTGATACGGTAACGTTCTGTTGTTGTCCATAAGTAAATTGAGTAAAGAGCTGCGCTCCGCTCAAAGGCTTTAAGGTTGAATTGGCGTACCCTACCGACCAATTTGCCATAAAGTAATCATCCGGCCATTTTAATCGACGTCCAAAAGTAACCGAGCCGCCGTAACTGCGCTGCTTGTACCCGACATATTGTGCACGCCTGTTACCGTCTAATGAATAATAGAAACTCGCACCAAATGACGTGCGTGTGTCAAACAGATAGGGCTCGGAGAAGCCAACGGAAAAAACCCGATAACCCGCGCCTCCCAACTGCAGATTCAAACTCACAATTTGTCCGTTTCCCAAAAAATTATTGAAAGCAACACCGGCAGAACCGATGAGCCCATCCTGAGCACTGTATCCCATGGATAAATTAGCCGTATCCGTTGGTTTTTCAGTTACAGTCACGATCACATTGACCTTATCCTGGCTTACCGGCTGAACATCCGGAATCACATTTTCAAAATAGTTGAGTACCATCAAATTTCTTTGTGATCGAATCAATGCTTCCCGGCTGAATTTTTCACCCGGGAACGCCACGACTTCCCGTCGGATGACCTTTTCTTTGGTTTTTGTATTATTTTTGATCTCAACTTTGTCGATGTATACTTGGTTGCCTTCCGTCACGATGAATTCGATGTCCAAAGTGTCTTTGTTTATCGGCTTTTCGATCGGAACGATTTGAGCAAAAATGTATCCGCGGTCATAATACATGGCATTTACCCGTTCCTGCATATTCCGGTCATATTTTTCCTGGTTGAATATCTCTCCGCGGTTGAAGCCGAATGCTTGGGATAATTCTTCCGCAGAAAACAGAGTATTGCCCGTCCAGGTTACGTGGCCCATCCGGTATTTGACACCTTCTTCAACCTGAATATCGAGGTATAGGTCTTTTTTGTTCGGCGCATAGTAAACCGAATCCTTTACAACCTGGAAATCTCTGTACCCTTTCTTTTTATAAAAGGCAACCAACTTAACGATGTCTTCTTTATATTTTTTTTCGTCGTAATCGCCGCTTTTGAACCATTTAAAAAGTCCGGATTTAGATTTGGTATCATCAAAGGTACCCTGCAGTTTATCGTCACTGAAGGAATAGTTCCCGAAAAAGTTGATGCCACGAATCTTAACCTTGTCTCCTTCCGTTATCTTTATTTTCAGAAGAACTTTATTAGAGTCGTTCTGAGATGTGTAGGTCGTAATATCCACATCCGCGTTGAGATAGCCTTCTTCAGAATATTTACGCTTAATACGTCCGATCGCCTTCTTGATATGCTGCGGGCTGACCGTTTGCGAAGTATAAAGTCCCATTTTGTTCCGGATTTCTTCTTCGTCAAGCTTGTCTTCACCTTCCAGTTCCATCGATTCCAGACGCGGATATTCCTTAACGACGATGGTAATGGCGATCCCGTCGTCCGTTTTTTCGCCGAAAACCTGAATATCCTTGAATACATTCATTTCCCATAAATTTTCTATAGCTTTGGAAACATCGTCGGCATTGAATTCCTGGCTCTCGGATAATCCTGAAGCGATGATGATAAGTTCGGCATCCGATTTAAGGTTACCTTCAACTTTGATGGATGCTATTTTGGGGCGATCCGTCATACTTTGACCCATTAAATTCGAATGTACGGGCAGAAAATGGAGCAAGATCATACCCATCGCGACGCGCAAAGTGAATGAGAGCAAATTTTTCATCAATTGGGAATTTCCGATCCGTTTTGTGTGTATGATTATTGAATATTCGATGTAAACAAAATTATTTTTTTTTAAGCGGTGTTTTTTTTAGCTGCTTCTTTTCGGAAGGGAGTTGTTCGCTGACCTTCCCGAAACGGCGCTCACGCTTTTGATAATCCAGGAGCGCTTCATATAATTGGGGTTTTCTAAAATCAGGCCAATACGTGTCGGTTATATATATCTCCGAATAGGCAATCTGCCACAAAAGGAAATTACTGATCCTGTATTCTCCGCTGGTGCGAATGACCAGGTCGGGATCGGGGAGATCCCATGTATCGAGCATCTTTGAAAACACGGCTTCATCGATCTTTTCAGCATTAACAGAATGCGGTGACGCATGTCCGCACAATTTTTTTACAGCATCAAGAATTTCGATTCGTGCGCTGTAGCTCAAAGCGAGATTAAGCACGAGCCCCGTATTGTTCTTGGTGATCTCGATTGCGCTTTGCACTTGTTTTAAAGTATCCGGAGGCAGAAGCTCGATATGGCCGATCGTTTTGACGCGAACGTTTTTTGAATTAAGATTATTTATCTCATTGTGTATCGTCCGCATCAGTAGTTTCATTAAGGCTGAAACTTCCCACGTAGGTCGTTTCCAGTTCTCCTGGCTGAAAGCGTATAGAGTAAGCGCTTCGATACCCAGTTCGCCGCAAGCTTCAACTATATCTTTTACCGACTTTACGCCTTGGTTGTGTCCCGCGATCCTTGGCATACCTCTTTCTTTGGCCCAGCGCCCGTTGCCGTCCATGATAATGGCAATATGTCTGGGCAAATTGCCTCTTTTCAGGACTTCCGCCAGCAATTTTTCACTCTTGGATTTTGAGAATGTTCGCGTGATGGCATGAAAGACCGACTTGCGGGACCACTTATCAGTTTTGCGGGAAGACACGAATTCGGGCTCTCCAAAAAATTTAGGATATATCACATAAATTGAAAAAAAATATAAAGATTGATAACAAAAATTGCAAGCTGAAAATAGAGTTTCTCAGTTATGTCGACCTAAGGAAATCGGGTCAAAAAACGAGTTCAATTCCGACCGGACAGTGGTCAGAGCCCATCACTTCAGACATGATCCAAGCTTTTTTCAAATGGGGGAGCAGGTTTTCTGAAATGAAATGGTAATCGATCCGCCAACCAACATTCCTTTGGCGTGCAAAAGTTTGCATATCCCACCAAGAATATTGTTCAGGCTCTTGATTAAACTGCCGGAAAGAGTCAACGTATCCATGTGCAACCAGTTTGTCCATCCATGCGCGTTCGATCGGAAGAAAACCGGATGTCTTCTCGTTTTCTTTTGGACGCGCAAGATCGATCTCTTTGTGAGCCGTATTGTAGTCCCCGCAGATGACCAATTTATAGCCACTGGACTTCAATGCATCGAGATAGCGCAATATCTCCTCATAGAACTCCATTTTGTAATCCAACCTTTCCTGACGCATTTTGCCGTTGGGGAAATAGACATTGAATAAGAGGAAATCGCCGTGATCGGTCATTAATACACGGCCTTCCGAGTCGAATTTACTGATTCCAAATCCGCTTTTTACCGCGATGGGTTTTTCCTTAGTATAGGTTGCCACGCCGCTGTATCCTTTCTTCTCAGCGCTGTTAAAATGTCCGTAGTAACCTAAAGGATGCAGCAGCGATTCGTCAAGCTGCTCCGTCTGTACTTTTATTTCCTGAAGGCATAATATATCCGGCCCCGTTTCTCCAAGCCATTCAATGAATCCTTTTTTTGCCACAGCGCGAAGACCGTTCACATTCCACGAAAGTATAGTCATGATTAAATCTGATTTGATTAAATATTGCTCGGAGCAATTTATAAGATTGAATCAAGCCATGCAAGATGATTGTTTAGATTAAAATTCTTGAAAAGATTAAAAATAATTGCTATATGAAGATGGAAAGTTGAAAGGGAAGTATGTTCAGACACCGTGTGGCGCGCAATCGAGCACTCTATTTTGTTTTTATGCTGCTCGTACTTATTGTTTTTTCATATCTGATGACCAATTTCCATTGGGAATTATACCAATTGATGCTCATTGCATTGGTTTTTCTGATTCCGGGCAGGCTAGTCAAATATTACTGGCGCGATTTTTTTAAGGGCAGGAAGTGCTTGCAAAAGGGAAATTTTGACGAAGCGATTCAGCGATTTCAACTTTTTATTACAGAAGTTCATGAATCGCCATGGATCAAGTGGCTGATGTTTTTCTCCTATGGGCTTTACTCTTTCAAGGTGGAAGCCGTTGCCCAGGCTTATTTGGCAAAATGCCATGTTCACAAAAACGAACTTCAGCAGGCTGAATCCTGTTTGAGCAAGGCTCTGGAAGTGGATCATAAATTTCCTATTGCTTTGTATACTATGGCTGTCGTTAGTGCGCTTAAGAATGATGAAGCCGCATCGCGCCGTTATTTTGATCTGGCGAGAGAGAACGGATATCCTAAAATGAAATTCGAAAACCTGAAAAATGCTATTCGCGAAGAATACAACTCACCCAACTAACTTCCCCATACCACATCAATGAATTCTTTGTTTTTATCGATACTGAACTTTGGACGCATGATCAAGTTCTCCCACACGGTTTTTGCTTTGCCGTTTGCGTTAACCTCTGTGGTTCTTGCGTCGCGTCATTTTTCGTTGACCTGGGAGAAGATATTGTGGATTCTGCTGGCCATGGTGGGCGCGCGCAGCGCCGCAATGGGATTTAATCGTATTGTCGATGCACGTTTCGACTCAAAAAATCCCAGAACAGCTCATCGTGAAATTCCCAGAGGACTTATCTCTACCGGCCAGGCGTGGCTCTTTGTCATTCTTGCGTCTTTGGGACTTGTGATTGCTGCTTACCGGTTGAATGATCTTTGTTTTAAGCTGTCTCCGGTGGCGTTGGCGATCGTGTTTTTTTATTCCTACACAAAAAGATTCACTTCGATGGCGCATTTATTCTTGGGGGTTGCGCTGGGAGTTGCGCCGCTGGGGGCATGGATGGCCATGAGCGGAGAGTGGAGTTGGCAGGCATTTTTACTTGGTTGCGGTGTAGTCGCTTGGGTTGCCGGTTTTGATATCATTTACGCGTGCCAGGATTATGAATTCGATAAAAATGAGAATCTATTCTCTGTTCCAAAAGTATTCGGTATGAGTAAAGCTTTGTGGATCTCCAGGTCGTGTCACCTTATTGCCTTTATAATATTTGTTATCTTGGGGAATTGGCTTGGACTGTCTTGGCTATATTTTAGCGGAATTTTTATTGTTGGTATCATCCTGTTTTATGAGCAAAACCTCGTGCGTGCGAACGATCTATCTAAAGTTAATGTTGCTTTTTTTAATATGAACGGGGTCATCAGTATTATTTATTTCGTTTTTACGGCAAGTGACGTTTTATTGTTAGGATAGATGGTAACATGAAGTATGTACTCATTGGTTTTGGAGGCGCTATCGGCGCAGTGGGCCGGTATTTATTGCAGGGACTGGTTTATCAATTTACCGGGGCGACATTTCCCTACGGCACTTTGGTCGTGAATATTCTCGGTTGTTTTTTAATTGGCCTGATCATGGAGTTGAGCGCGGATAGGTTTCTAATTGATGCGCAATTACGTGTATTCATTACGATAGGTGTTTTGGGCGGGTTTACAACTTTTTCCAGTTTTGGTTATGAAACGTTCGCGCTATTGCGCGACGGTGAATTAGTGCGCGCATCGTTCAATGTGATTGGCAGCGTGATGGCCGGCCTTGCCGCGGTCTGGCTGGGATTTGTGACAGCGCATATATTATAAAAAGGAGCTAACATGAGGATCGAAGGGGAAGGTAAGCTGTTGCGTGTTTTTGTTGGTGAATCGGACAAAAGCCGCTCGAGACCTCTTTTTGAAGCGATCGTTGAAAAGGCCAGGGAATTAGGCTTGGCAGGATCAACGGTTCTTAGAGGCATTGAGGGTTTTGGGGCTAATTCCCGAATCCATACAGCAAAGGTACTTCGGCTCTCTGAAGATCTGCCGATCGTCATTGAAATTGTTGATACGGATGAGAAGATCAAGCAGGCGCTTCCGGTATTTGAGGAGATGATCGACGAATCCAACTGCGGTGTACTGATGACGATAGAGCGGGCAGAGATCGTTAAGTATACGCCAAAAAAGGAACAGTAATCCATGTGGTCTTTGTAAACAGGCGTAAAATCAGCGTTCCATAACGACTCAAGCAAAACATTTTCTTGACATACGTTTCTTTTTACTGTATCTTAAACGATAGTAAAAACTTCACTTAATGAAGTGAACCGTTGAAAGTGGGTGTGATTTTTTTATGCCTCTAAGCGGCCATGTGCTCGTGCTCAATCAAAACTACGAGCCGATGACCATTTGTCATGTAAAAAAGGCTATCGTCTTGATATTTTTGGGAAAAGCCGAGATCATTGAAGCGATGGAAGGTAAAGCGATTCGATCGGTAAGGACATCATTTCCTTATCCGAGCATTGTGAGGATATCGGCGTTCATTCACAGAAAGAACAAGGGCATTATGTTGTCCAGAAAGAACGTCCTGAAACGCGACGGTTATGAATGCCAGTATTGCGGAAGTAAGGCGCACGCCATGACGGTCGATCATGTGATCCCAAAAGTTCGCGGCGGCAAAGATACGTGGGAAAATATGGTGACGGCATGTATTCACTGCAACAATAGAAAAGGGGATATGACCCCCGAAGAAGCCCAGATGCGCCTGATGAGTAAACCAAGGAAACCGCACCATTTAAGCTTTATCCAAAAACATGTAGGCGTTCGAGATGAACGGTGGAAACCGTATTTATTCATGTCCTGATATTTTTTGTTTGAACCGAATCACTAATCGTCAGAAATTTACAAGAAGGAGTCGTTACTTTTGCCACGAATTTTCAGCGGGATGCGTCCGACAGGGAAACTGCATTTAGGGCACCTGGTTGGTGCTTTGGAGAACTGGACCCGATTTCAATCAGACTACGAAACAGTTTACGGGATCGTCGATTGGCATGCCTTGACCACGGGATATAAAGATACTGCAAAGCTCAAAGAATACATTTTGGAAACGGCTATCGACTGGATCTCGGTAGGCATTGATCATAATAAAAGCATCATAATGCTTCAGTCTTTAGTCAAAGAACACGCTGAACTGCATCTGCTTTTTTCAATGATCACGCCGACGCCGTGGCTCATTCGAAATCCTGCCGTCAAACTGCAGGCCCGTGAAATGGGTTTGATCGAGAATGCCAACGATGAAGAAATGGCAAAAA
>CAZHUW010000034.1:19498-22603 GCA_964535295.1 uncultured Bacteroidota bacterium | reverse complement strand
ATCAAACTGTATCTCGATAACCATTACACAGAAAAGTGACTTTTATGAACGCTGAGCAGGACATCCTTGATTACATCCTTGACAAACTTTCTGCCGACCGGCGGGAACAGATCGCGGAACTTATTCGTACGGATGATTATTGGAAAAGAGAGTTTGAAAAATGGTCCGCCCTGATGGGTCAGTTGAACAATGAAAAAACCGGCCTTCGTAAGTTCAACGATGTGCCCGACCGTTACTGGAACTCTCTTCTCCCGCGGGTACATAAGCGTATCGATGACCGCGCCCAAAGGCGCAGGTTGCTGCGCGGGCGCCTTATCCATGCCGTTCCATCATTTGGTCTTGCCGCACTGATCTTATTCTTCCTAAACAACGTTTTGATCACCAATAAGAAGATCGATTATCTCCTGGATCAATATAGCTGGATCAGCAGTCTGAATACGACTGAGGTTATCAACCAATATGTAAGCGAAAACGTATCGGCGGCCGATGAATTCATTAATTCCCTGCTACAAACCGGCGAGGACAATACGGCCGTCCTGACGGAATGGGATGGCACTTACAGTCCGACGGAAACGGCTTTGGATGATAATAATCTCACGCAGGATGAACAGAAGGAACTGCTTGAAAATCTTGAAAAAACCACATCATTTTAATATCGAAGGTGTTTTATGAAAGTACCGATCATTTACATTTTTATTCTTCTGTCATTTGCCGGCTTTCGGTCGGCTGCGGCCCAGGAAGATTTCAGGGAGAAAATCGACGATTTGAGAAAAAAGAAGCTGCTGGAAGAATTGGACCTGCCCGGCAATAAAACCGAAGTCTTCTTAAAGATCTACGATTCTTACATGGATAAAGAAAGGAGTCTCCACAGAGAAAAACGCGGGGCCTTCAAAAAATTGGTCCATATGTCCGCTTTGGGTGACGAGATGCCCGATAAAAGCATCATGAAAACCCTGGATTTGGTCAACGAGATCGATATGAAGATCGTTTCAAACCATATCGCCTTTGTCAAAGATATGGAAAAAACGCTGAACCCGGCCGAGATCGCACGTGTCATTGTATTCGAACAGAATTTTCAAATGAAAATGCGTGAAAAGGTCTTTGACATCAGGAACAAAAAGCAAAAGATGAAAAAATTCATGATCGAACCCCCACTGTTAATCGAAGACGATATGGAATAATACCTGAATAACATGTTTTTTAAAAAAGCACCGTTCAAAATATTTGAGCGGTGCTTTTTTTGTATTCCTTTCAGTTTAAATACCTCAGCGACACCCTATATTTATCCCATTTATAATTAATTAGAACATTGTTTATATAGGATTTAAATAATTATTTTGAATGTTGGGAATAAATTACATGTTTAACCGTTAAATGTTTAAACATGTAATTATTAATTTTTTCAGTTTTTCAGTTTTTCCCAATAACTTAATTTAAAGGAGATCCTATGAAAAAAATGAGTGCACTGCTTCTGGCGTTTCTGCTTACTGCAGGGTCGGTATTTTCCCAAACAACCTGGGAAGTCGACAAAGTTCACACCAATGTGATGTTCACAGTTTCCCATATGGTTGTGGCCGGGGTGACCGGTAATTTTACCGATTTTGACGCGTCGATCACCGGAACTAAAGCGGACTTTTCCGATGCGCAGGCAACCATGGCGATAAAGGTTGCCAGCATCAGCACGGACAATGAAAAAAGGGACGGGCATTTAAAATCCGATGATTTTTTTGCCGTTGAGAAATTCCCTGAGATCACTTTTAAAAGCAAATCGTTCAAGAAGACCGGCGAAAACACTTATAAGATCACAGGTGATTTTACCATGCGCGGAGTTACAAAAACCATTGAGCTCGAAGCAAAGTATAAAGGTGAGATCAATGATCCTTGGGGTAACACTAAGTCCGGCTGGAAGGTAACCGGAACGATCAACCGCCTCGATTACGGAGTGAATTGGAGCAAAACGATCGAAACCGGCGGGCTCGTAGTTGGTCAGGACGTTGATATCACGATCAACGCTGAATTTGCCAAGAAAAAGAATAGCTAATAAAACGACCGTCCGAATTTAACGGAAGTCATTGAGGTTCTTCTCAATGACTTCCGGACGGTTATATCAAACTGTCCTTGATTAAAATGGGATATTTTTCTACAATGGTTTCATGCCCATTGAAGATAAAATACAACAGGTGAAATTCCGTAACGAATACCATAGGCTACTTGCCAACCTCTATTATCAGTACAACGGACTGATTAATGAACATCAGAAAATTCTGAAGCCTTACGGGCTTTCATTCCAGCAATTCAATATTTTAAGCATACTTCGCGGCCAATATCCCAACTCCGCATCCATACAATTGATCAAAGAACGTATGCTGGATCAGAATTCCGACGTCTCACGCCTCGTCGACCGCTTGCTAAAAAAGAAACTGCTCAGCCGAAGGACCTGTCCTCAGGACCGCCGGCAGGTGGATGTGATCATCACTGAAGAAGGTTTGAATACCTTAAAAAAGGTTGACGCTCTGGCGCAGCAAATGGATGCCCTGGTGTCTCACCTTTCAGTAGAAGAAGCTGAAACACTGAATTCCCTCCTGGACAAGATCAGATAAAAGGAACGTCTATGAGCTCAATTTTGAAAATACTATTTTTATCTATGGTATCAACGTTTGTTATTCTATCCTGTCAAAATAAAGACACGCAAATTGCAACGTTGCCTCCAAAAATTGACAAGCCGTTTTCTGAATATTGGTACCAAGGCAAGGCCGAAATAACTCATTACGATCTCGAACAAGCGCGTTACGGTGAAATTCATCAAGGCGACGCGGTACTGATCTTCGTCACGGAGGATTTTCTTACCTCAAAACAAGTTAAGCTGGAAGATTACTCGAAAGGGAAAGCGGATGCCGTGCCGGTTCTGAAACTGAATTTCACAAAAAATTTTGATACCGGCATTTATCCTTATACGATGATGAAAAGCGTATTCTCACCTTTGGATTTGAAAACCTTCCCTCATGCCCTGAAAGCCAACGCCACGGTTCTCGAATGGTGCGGACAGGTATTCACCCAAATCAATAACCGTCAGGAAGGTTTTAAGGTCAAAAGTTTTTCTTATTT
>CAZHUW010000034.1:0-19398 GCA_964535295.1 uncultured Bacteroidota bacterium | reverse complement strand
TTGGGTTGAATTAAAAAATCTCAAGGCACCCGCGTCCAATACGAGGTCCTGCCGATCAGTGAAAATGCAACATACCCGCGCAACTTTATTTTATTTGTTTCCGGCATTTTGATAAAACATTTATAATCGGATCCCTTCTTAGGATCGTAGATCATGCCGTCGTTCCATTCGTCATCTTCCGCATCATACACAAACCCGCGTAAAACGATAAGCCCAAGGATCGGGTCATTCTGCCGCTCGATATTCGGGTTTTTCCAATCGACTCTTGGAACGCCCAATTTTACTTTCGGATTACCCGCATTGGCCGCAACATCCCTCTCCGTATAAACGGGATCCCTAAGCCAGATGATCTTCCCATAGTATTTCCCGTCGTTCTTGTAGATCTCAATTTTGGCCGTGCCTTCCTCATTCAGCCAGACACCAAGCAGATCATCCGGATTACCCGCCTGTAATACCGAAGTCATGAATATCAACCATAACCAAGGCCAGTATAACCGATTCATGTATGAATCCTTTGTTTGAAATAAAAAAAGCAACGAAATCATTCGTTGCTTTTAAATAACCATTCAATAAGAAAATTTATTTGATCCGTGTCCAGTAACGTGTTTTACCCAGCCACGGCATACCCAGAATATAACCCTTTAATTTCAGTTTGTCCGGATTTTCCAGTTTAACGAAGCAGGTGTACGTTTTGCCTTCATCGGCCTTGTAAACGAAACCGTCATTCCATTCTTCTTCTTCGGCATCGTACTTAACGCCCTGGAGAATGACCAGGCCGATGATCGGGTCGTTGCGTCTGGCTGAATCGGGGTTTTTGTAATCGACCTTGGGCGCACCTACTTTAACATTGGAAAATTCTTTTTCCGGATGATCGTTTTCATCAAGGTACGCCTGATCGTAATTAGGCACCTGTAACCAGATGATTTTGCCGTAATACCGGTCTCCTTGTTTATACACCTCAATATTGACTTGTTCGCCTTTTTCATTGAAATACATCCATTTCCCGACAATATCGTCCGGATTGGATGCAAAGGCTTTGACCGACAAGGTCAACAGCAGTGCTGTAAAAAAAGAAAAGAGATTTTTCATGCTCATTCCTCCTGTTTTAACATAATACTAGTGACGGCTCTTAAGACACGTTATTTTTTATCTGGAATATTTTTTCTTTTTATCGTAAGGGCTTTGTGGTTCGTGTTTACCGGTAAATTTCTTATCCATAAATTTCTTCAGGTTCCTGAATTTTGCATCTGCATGTTCTACGACCACCGTTTTGCCCTGCAGCTTGATGCCGGTCAATTTTCGCACCACCGCGTCCGCAACTTCGGCATCCACCTTAAACTGCGTATGATTATCCTGGATAAAGACCTTGCCTATTTGCCTGCCGTCCACGCCTGCCAGATTACATATCTTACCGATCAGCGTTCCGGTCTGCAGGTTATCGTGCTGGCCGACATTGATCGAAAGTTCCACCATGTGTTCGGAGAAAGTGCGTTTCTCTCTGAATCCGCTTCGCTGGCCGAAATTATCCGGCGCATTCAGTTCTTTATCGTCCTCATATTTCTCAAGGATCTCCCGGCATAACAACGTCACAAACCCTTTGGTGATCTCTTCGGGCGTATACTTCTTCACCAGCGGCTGCCATCTTGAAAAATACCGGTCAAATCCGTTCGGGTTTTGTATGGCCGTCTCAAATTCCCCGATCGTCCGGTCAATATAGGATTCCATGATCTCTTCAAGGCCCGGGATACGCGATTTGGTGATCTTCTTGCGTGTATTGCCTTCGAGCCGGCGCAGTTTATACTGCTCTTCCGGCGTGATCAGCGTGATAGCTATGCCCGTTTTACCCGCGCGCCCTGTGCGCCCGATACGATGTATATAGCTCTCGGATTCCTGTGGTAACGAATAATTGATCACATGCGTGAGATCGTTGATATCGATCCCGCGCGCCGCAACGTCCGTGGCAACCAGCAGCGTCAAACCTTTTTTCTTGAATTTCCCCATTACATGTTCGCGCTGGGACTGGTTCATATCGCCGTGCAATGCTTCCGCCTTGAATCCTTTTACAACAAGTTTTTCAGCTACCTCCGCAGTTTGATTCCTCGTTTGACAAAAAATGATCGCGTACATCCCCGGCGAGTGATCGATCAAACGGCAGAGCGCTTCAAATTTATTGTACTCTTTGACCGCATAATAGATCTCTTCCGTGTTGGCGATCGTTGCAGTTTTGTGCTGCACCCGGATCTCTTCCGGATCGGTCATAAAACGATTGGCGATGCGGCGGATGTCATTGCTCAACGTAGCCGAGAAAAGCCAAATCGAACGCTGCTTGCCCACGTTGGATAATATTTCTTCGATCTCTTCCAAAAATCCCATGTCGAGCATTTCATCCGCCTCGTCCAAAATGAAATTTTGGATCTGCCCCAAATTCAGCGATTGCCGGTGAAGATGATCAACTACACGGCCCGGTGTACCTACCACAATGTGAACACCCTGCTTCAACGCGCGCAGCTGCACGCCGATATCCTGCCCGCCATAAACGGCTAGGATTTTCAACCTCTTGTATTTCGAGATTTTTTTCAATTCTTCCGAAATCTGCACCGCTAATTCCCGCGTCGGCGACAGGATGATCCCCTGAACGCCATGAGCATTTTTGTCAATCTTCTGGATCAGCGGTATTCCGTAGGCCGCTGTTTTACCCGTACCGGTTTGGGCCTGCCCGACAAAATCACCCTGGTAATCGAGAAGAATAGGGAGCGCCTGGGCCTGAATTTCCGACGGCTGCGTAAAACCCATATCGGTTATGGCTTTTAATATATCACTGTCGATCTTATAATCTGTGAACGAACTCAAAACGATCCTTTTCTAGCTAATTTCTTTCAGCTTGTTTTTGTTTTAAAAATGATTCCACCCCATGCGTTTGTTCATCTGCATGGTACGAACTTCTTACTAATGGCCCTGATTCCACGACTCGAAACCCCATTTCCATTCCCTTGTCATGGAACATCCGGAATTCGTCCGGATGCACGAACCGGTCCACCGGGATATGCTCTTTGGTCGGTTGTAAATACTGGCCGATCGTAAGAATATCAAGTTCCACATCCCGCATATCTTTCATCACGTCCAGAACTTCTTCATTAGTTTCACCTAAACCGACCATCAATCCGCTTTTGGTGATCATGCCGTATTTTTTTGCTCGCGCTAATACGTCCAGACTTTGTCGGTAATTGGCCTGCGGACGAACAACCTGATAAAGCCGCGGAACGGTCTCGGTATTATGATTCAGAATATCCGGTTTCGCGCGAACGACATTGAGCAGGTTTTCCGCATCGCCTTTGAAATCGGGAATCAGCACTTCCACGCGGCAGGACGGGAGCGCTTTACGGATTTCGAGAATGGTCTCCGCGAAAATCATCGATCCGCCGTCCGGCAATTCGTCGCGATTAACCGACGTGATCACAGCGTGGCGCAAATTCATCAGCCGCACAGAGTCGGCCACGCGGCGCGGCTCGTCCTTATCGAGCCAGACAGGCTTTCCCGTTTTGACGGCGCAGAATCCGCAGCTTCGGGTGCAGACATCGCCGAGTATCATGAAAGTAGCCGTGCCGCGGTTCCAGCATTCTGAAATATTGGGACAACGGGCCTCTTCACACACGGTGTGCAGTTTTTGATTGCCAACCAGCGATTTGACCTCGGCAAATTTCTCGCCTAGCGGGATCTTCACTTTCAGCCATTCGGGACGTTTAACCCCTTCTTTCTCCGCGATCTCATCGGTTTTCTTTTTGATGAAATCGACCTGAACGGGGGTCATGGGATAGTTTCTTTTCATATCTCGTTTCAATTATTTCTTAAATGTGAAGGTACCGGACGCGAGGAATTTACCGCGGTTCTCGTTTTCTTTTGTAAAACCCACCGTTTTATCGGTCTCTTTGTCTTTCCACTCCGTCAGCACTTCAACCTCCCGGCTGCTCCAGACTTCAATCCGCAGATCATGAGTACCTGATTCTAATTGCTCAAATCCCTTTTCCAGATCGCTCGGCAGATCGATCAGCCATGATGACCATTCGGATTCCGGCATGTATTCGCCTTTGGATTCGATCTCGTAGACAGCTTTTCCTTTCTCGATCAATCGATATAATATAGACTCAGGCATCCCGCCTTCAAGGCCGCCGAGATGTTTCGCACAATAGACTCGTCCGACAAATTTATCGCCATCGGAAAAACTGTTTTGCAGCATCGGAGTTACTTCATTGATCGTGCCCATACGTGGGATGTCCTCTTTGGAGAATACGAGAACCCCGGCGCCCCACCATTCCTGACCCTTGGTTTTCCGCCGTTCGTCATCGGTTTTTTTGACAATATACTTATGAAACTCTCCCTGCGGTTGCTGCGCATAGGCTTTTAAGTCACAGAGAACGCAGAGAAAGAAAATGATATGTAGTCTCAAAATTATTTTCGACATCATTTCAATTTTTCTTTATTGTTCATTGCTCATTGTTAATTGTTATGCCGGGTTCCATCCCATAGATTTACCGCCGAGAATGTGGAAGTGAAGATGAAACACTTCCTGTCCGGCATACTTTCCGTTATTCACCACTACACGAAATCCGTTATCTTTGATCCCTTCTTTTTCTGCGATCCTGGATACGGCTAAAAGCATCTTCCCTCCAAGTGCAGCGTCATCATTTTTCATGTCGGAAAGTTTTTCAATATGTTTTTTAGGGATCAGCAGAATATGCGTCGGTGCTTTGGGATGCAGATCTTTGAAAGCCACAATATCGTCGTCTTCATACACGAATTGCGACGGGATCTCTTTATTTGCAATTTTACAGAAAATACAATCGGACATAAAATCCTCCGCCGATTAGTTATGAAAATCCGAGAAATTGAGCGGCGCGTGAGGTGCGCTTTCGTTGAATTTCTCGAGCTGCGGCATCTCATAATAACGCATCAACTGGTTGTACGACCGCCATAAAAATCCTGGCAAAATCGTCTTATACGTTTTCATCAGTTTATTCGGATTGTTCAGCGACTGAATGAGTTCGTCAAATTTCGCGTTGCCCAACATATCCACAATTTCTTTTTTTTCATTTGGTTCTGATAATCGCATCAGAATACCGTGTTTTTCAGCTTCCGGATGGAATTGTACCGTTTCAATTTCCGGTGTATACCGTATCGCCGTGACCGCCTCGCCGATTTCGTGGCCGTTAGATTCATACGAAAGCACTTTGGCCCCGATCTGACGGAGTTTCTGATGATCAGGATTCACCGCCTGCCAATCGCGGTTGTCGAAAGCGTAGAACTTTTCCTCTAAACCTTCGAATAAAAAATCACTCCTGCCTTCCGATGTTTTCACGATCGGGACCACGCCAATATGCCGTGTCTCACGTTTCGTCAGCTCTGCAACTTCAAATTTTTTGACCATCATCTGAAAAGAATGGCAGATACCGAAGACGAATTTCTTATTTTCTTTCGTCAGATTATGATCGATCAATTGATCCAGCAGATTGAAAAATTTCACTTCATGTTCGGTTCCGTGGCCGTCCAAAGGGCTTCCCGGTCCGCCGCTGCACAGGTAGATGTCATAACCGGCATCCGGAACTTCATTACGATCCCGCACGTGGAAGTGATTAACCTCGAAATCCACCTGCAGATGCGCCGCACGTACTTTGTGTCCGAATTGCTCGACGATACGTTTGATGTTCCGTACCCCGATATTACGCGCGCCGTTATTCATATCCAGCACGGCCACCCGCACCGAGATCTGCGGCAGCCAATCCAGCACATTTTCCTGATTCAGACTTCTCTGATAACTGTACAATCAATAACTCCTTAATTCACTTTTGCACCGGTGCGGTGTTTTTCATTCGAATGCGGCCACTGATCTGCATGGCCTTGTACAAGATAACGATAGCGATCACGATCCACAGGACCGACCAGAACATTGCCGGAAGAAAAAATATCTTGGCCAACGCTTCCGCATCCGACAAACCTGTGCTGAATGCGCTTTTCGGAGCGCCCATGGACAATTTCATTAACGTCATCACATCACCGAACGAATTGAGCGAGCATTGAACCGCAAGAAAATTGATCGCAAAAAAATTCAGAAATCCGCCGCCTTTCCAGGCTATGAGCAGTAACGAAGCCGATAAGAATCCGCATACGGCTAATGTAAAGAAATCCCGCACATACATCACGATCGCAACAAGAAAAACCATTCCGATCAGCCCTAACAGGATCTTGGAAAGCTTCTCATATGCGCTCAATACGATCAATATGCCGCCGAATAAAGCCGCCCCGATGTATCCTGCACTGCCGATGAATCCTTGCGCAAACATGCCGCCCGTCAACGTGTGCTGCATGTATCCGCTCGTATCTGGATTGATCACGATACGGTGAACCTCTTCCCCCATGAGGAGGCTGGCGATCGTATGGCTTCCCTCATGAATGAACGTCGTGAAATATTCGAACGGCAGAAGAACCATCCTAAGACCGGGCACCAGATTCAGAAAAAGCGATATAAAAACCAGACCGATGATCAGTCCATTACTGCGTAAGAAGCTCATGCCGGATGGTTTGGCATCGACTTCCGATTCTGGTTTTAACTCTTCATTCATAGTTATTTACGGTCATAGTGTAAAGTGTCGCAACATAAGGTTTTTTCGGCACAGGTGCAAATGATTCCTGAACCCCTTTTCTCTTTCAAACACAATCAAAGTGCTTGAAAATGGAGGTTTTTTTGATAACATTTGAAATGTAATTATAGCCTCACCTTTAGCCTGCGGGAGGAGATCAGCATGGATCTTATACATCAATTCATCGACCGGATCAACGCCCATGACGTGGACGGCTTGTGCGCTTTGATGACCCCGGACCATACATTTGTTGACTCTATCGGAAGCACGATCCACGGGCGGGAAGAGCTTCATCGGGCATGGGCCGGGTATTTCAAGCTTTTTCCCGATTATCGAATCGTTACCGAAGACCTTCTTCAAACCGGGAACTCCGTTGCTGTTTTCGGCAGGGCAAGTGCCACCTACTCACCAAGCGGCCGCATGTATAAAGATCACCATTGGGAAGTTCCCGCCGCCTGGAAGGCCGTGATACTGGATGGTCTCATCGCAGAATGGCATGTGTATGCGGATAATTACAAGACCGTAAAGATGATCAAAGGGATTTGACCCTACGCCGCTTTGGCTTCTTTATTCATCTGATTCTTCACAACCGTTTCAATATGTTTTCGATGCGATGAACCCCAACGGCACATGACGTCCATGACCGGCTTGAGCGTCTCGCCGAATTCCGTCAGAGAGTATTCCACCTTGGGAGGAACTTCGGGGTACACTTTCCGGTAAATGATACCGTCTTGCTCGAGTTCACGCAACTGCTGGGTCAGCATTTTCTGAGTGATCCCCGGAATCAGCCGCTTTAATTCGCCGAAACGGACCGTTTTATCCAGTAAATTATACAGTATAATGACTTTCCAACGTCCGCCGATAACGTTCAGCGTGCCGGTAATGGGGCAGAATATCTTCTTTTCTTTCATACTTCTTTCCTTGGTATCATTTTGGATACTATGATACATTTTTGTGCTTACTTGACAATATAGCTTGTATAGCTTAGATTTTCAATATTAATGTAGGAACATAAGAAAGCGATCGTACCATGAAGACTTATATGGTGGATATTGCATTGCCTGAGGTTCTTTCAGAGGAATTTTTAGCTACCATTCCAAAGCAGCGGGCGGCGGTGAACCAAATGATGGATGAGAAAATCATCCTAAGCTACTCGCTTGCAATGGACCGTTCTAAATTATGGGCCGTGATAAGGGCCGAATCCGAATCTGACGTTTTTGACGTACTGTCTGAGTTCCCGCTTATCGGTTGGATGCGTTTTGATATCTACGAACTCGCTTTCAATGAGAATTCCTTTCACAAAATGAACTTTATGTCGCTTAACTAGGAATATGAAAAAAATATGAAATTACTTATTTCCTATCTGAAACAATACTGGCAGCTCGTTGCACTGGCGCTTTTTCTGGCGGCGGTCAACCAGATATTTTCCCTTCTGGATCCGTGGATATTCAGAATGGTCATTGATAATTTCGCGACCCGTTATCAGGAGTATACCCAAGCCGAGTTTTTCAAAGGCGTTGCAACGCTTTTGGGGGCGGCCGTTGGCGTTGCCTTCGTTTCCCGTGTCGCAAAGAATTTTCAGGACTATTATATCAATACCATCACACAGAAATTGGGTGCGCAGATCTATTCCGACGGACTCAAACATTCACTCGAACTTCCGTACAGCGTATTTGAAGATCAACGCAGCGGGGAAACGCTCGGCAAACTGCAGAAAGTCCGTACCGATGTCGAACGATTGATCTCAGCCTTCATCAATATTCTTTTTACAACATTGGTGGGAATCATTTTCGTTACAGCCTATGCGATCAGCGTGCATTGGGTCATAGCGCCGATTTACTTCGCCACCGTTCCACTGATCGGCCTGATGAGTTCGACCCTTAGCAAAAAGATCAAAAAGATCCAAAAGGTTATTGTGGCGGAAACCACAGCACTGGCGGGTTCCACCACCGAATCGCTGCGAAATATCGAACTTGTCAAAAGCCTCGGCCTGGCCCAGCAGGAGATCTCAAGACTTAATGTCACTACGCAGAAGATACTTAAGCTTGAATTAAAGAAAGTCCGTTATATCCGAAGTCTGAGCTTCATACAAGGCACAACGGTGAATTTCCTGCGCACAAGCATTCTTTTCATCATGCTGTATCTGATCTTCGACAAAGCGATCACATTCGGCGAGTTTTTTTCCCTTTTCATCTATTCCTTTTTCATTTTTGGGCCTTTGCAGGAATTGGGCAATGTGATCAATATTTACCGCGAAGCGGAAGTTTCCCTTAAAAATTTCGCCGATATTCTCAATACGCCCAAAGAGATCAAACCGTCAAAACCGGTAAAGGTCAAAGATATTTCATCGCTGGCCTTCGATCAGGTTGCTTTTAAACATCAATCGGCTGTTACCAATGCACTGAACGGCATTTCGTTTGATGTCAAGGTCGGCGAAACGATCGCTTTTGTAGGCCCGTCCGGCGCAGGGAAGACTTCATTGATCAAACTCCTCGTCGGGCTTTATCGTCCTTTGTCCGGTAAAATCCTTTACAACGGTATTTCCAGCGAAGACGTTGATCTTGATCAATTGCGTGAGCAGATCGGATTTGTTACACAGGATACGCAGCTTTTTGCCGGCACGATCCGGGAGAACCTGCTTTTTGTCAATCCACAGGCAACCGATGAACAATGTATGGACGTGCTGAACAAAGCCGCGTGTCAAAGTTTACTGGCTCGCGCGGACAAAGGGCTGGATACGCTGATCGGTGAAGGAGGAGTCAAAGTTTCCGGGGGCGAAAAGCAGCGGCTTTCCATCGCACGTGCGCTTTTGAGAAAACCTCACCTGCTTGTATTCGATGAAGCGACGTCCAGTCTTGATTCATTGACCGAAGAAGAAATCAGTGACACGATCCGTGATGTATCGGAAACCAAGAACCACATCACGATCCTGATCGCGCACAGGCTCTCCACCGTCATGCATGCAGATAAGATCTTTGTGCTCGAAAAGGGAATGGTCGTAGAGCAAGGTAAACACTCTGAATTACTTGAACAAAAAGGCCTGTACTATGCCATGTGGCGTCAGCAGATAGGCGAACGCACCCGTGATATTGAGACGAACGTGCTATTAAATACGGTTGCGGCGAGAAGTAATTAGTATAGTCATTAAGTCATTTGAAAACTTTTGTTTGACTTTCAATGTCGTAATGGCCCAATGGCTAAATGACTCAATAGATTTATAAGTCTATTTAATCTAAAGAAAGGATATATCATGAAAGTAGGAATACTCGGATCAGGCCAGGTTGCAAAAGTGCTTGCTGATGGTTTTATTAAACACGGACACGACGTTATGGTAGGATCGCGTGAACCTTCCAAACTAAATGACTGGAAATCAAAAGCGGGCAATCGCGGATCGATCGGAACATTTGACACGGCGGCGAAATTTGGCGACATCATCGTTCTTTCAGTGAAAGGATCCGTCGCAGAGAATGCTCTTAAAATGGCCGGAATAGACAATCTGAAAAATAAGACCGTCATAGACGTGACCAACCCGATCGCTGACGAACCCCCGGTCAACGGCGTCATTAGATTTTTTACCGGCCCCAACGATTCCCTGATGGAAAGGCTGCAAAAATTCGTTCCTAATGCCCATTTTGTAAAAGCGTTCAGTTGTGTCGGAAACTCACTGATGGTCAATCCGAAAATGGCCGAAGGCTCCCCAACAATGTTCATCTGCGGAAACAGCGAGGATGCAAAAAAGGAAGTTCAAACCATTCTCCGTCAATTCGGCTGGGAATGGGCAGACATGGGCAAAGCGGAAGCAGCGCGGGCGATTGAACCGTTGTGCATACTGTGGTGTATTCCGGGATTTATCAATAATTCATGGGCGCATGCATTCAAACTGCTGAAGAAATAATCATCCTGAAGGACAAACTGGAGTTTTCATGAAAATCATCTTGGTGGGCGGTACCGGCACCATAGGAAAAGCAATATCGTCAGAATTAGGAAAGCGTCATGACCTTATCAAGGCCAGTCCAAATACCGGTGATGTCAAATTGGATATGACATCGTATGCTTCCATAGAAGCCATGTTCAAGCATATCGGAAAATTTGACGCTTTGGTCTGCACGGCAGGCGCCGGACATTTTGCGCCGCTGGCTGAAATGAAAGAAGAACATTTCTACACCGGCATCAAAAGTAAATTGATGGGTCAGATAAATCTCGTTCTGTCCGGAACAAATTATGTTTCCGATAGCGGGTCATTCACTTTAACTTCCGGCATTTTGTCAGAAGATCCAATTCGCGGCGGCGCGGGACTCGGTTTTCTCAACGGCGCGATTAATTCGTTTGCAATCTCCGCTGCGATCGAACTGCCCCGTGGAATTCGTATCAATGCGGTATCGCCGGGTTTAGTGGAAGACTCTGCAGGAATGAGTCCGTATTTCCCGGGTCATGTTTTAGTCCCGATGCAGCGGCTTGTGAGTGCCTACGTTAAGAGTGTCGAAGGCGGCATAACCGGCCAGGTGATCAAAGTTTATTAGCCAAGTTCCGCTCTAATGCCTTATATCTAAAACTACGGTCAATTGGATTGCTCCTGCATCGCCATGGCTACTTTCAATGCCAAAAGGCCAAGAAACCCGATAGTAGCAAACAGGACTTTGAATCCATTGCTCGTTTCCACAGCTTTAAAATTCTTGAAGGTTTCTCCCTGTTCGATTCTGCCCACGGGCAAGGTTACCATCTCTCCGTTAAGTGCGATCCCTTTGACGCACGGTTCGCTGAAGTAAAAAGATGCTCCGGAATCATCAAAAACGATCTTTTCACCGTCTTTTAATTTTACTCGCGTTATGACCGAGGACGAGTCAAGTTGTATTGGATCAATTCTTTCCGTTGTCCAAACGGTTTCGATCTCATACATCGGTATCATACGAAGCCTTCGGTCCGTTGTCCACCCGCAAATGAAGTTCTTAAAGGTTCCGATATAGGCTCCCGGATAAACAAAATCAAATCTCTCGCCACTCGGAAGATCGACGAACGTAATAAATTTTTTTGTGTTCCCTAATTTATCCGCTTTCATCATCACATATTTCGGTGTTGCGCAACCGATTGCCAATATCATCGTTAGTAAAACCATTTTAATTCTCATTCCCATCCTCCCGTTTTAAGTGAATCGATATATTTGATTGCTACTCCGCTTAATACGGTTGCCGTATAAGTTTCCGGCTCATCGTCGAAAAGGAATTCCGTCAGCGCTTCGCCGCTTTGCCTTTGTGTTGTCGTTTTACGAATCTTTATCACCGCATCGGCCCCGAGCCTTTGGGCTCTTTTGCGCAGTTTTTCCAAAAGGATCGAATTATCCTCATATTCTGACCCGTCAGTCTCGATCATCGCAATTTGTTTATAGTGCCGCGAAGGCTCATGATCGTCAAAAAAAACCTCAACAAATCTGTTGTGTGGCCGATAGATATAAGCATCGTTTCTTGTTATCTCAATGTCGGTGTTGTATCCATAAGTACATCCGCTTATGACTAAAAGCCACGATCCCCAAAAGAACTGTTTGATTAATTGAAGCCTCATAAATCCCCTTTCATCATATTGTCACCTTGCATTCCTGATGTTGCAATTATAATGCCCGGAATTAATCAATTGTTTCATATTGAATTGCGTTGTCTGGAGCCAGCGAAAAAGACGCACACTGTGAAATTATCATCAATTTCTCTTATTCTGATTGTCTCAAAACATTTTCTTACAGGTAGCTGAAAGATTCAAAAAAAAGCCGGAGTATTTAACCGGTTACAGCCTGCAGAGATTTGAGGATTAGAAAATTGATATGGGGCCGATAAAGTCTAGTGAAGATTGGAAGACATCAAAAGCGAGAAGTATGGTGATCTTTAACGAGTTATGGAGCTTTTCATACCTGAAGTATGACGTGTGTGAGTATAGCGGATGAGCACGTTAAGTTATGTTTTCAATGCTTCCCGGACCGCTTTGGCCATTTCCTGAATGGAAAATGGTTTTTGTATGACCTCCGCTTCTTTAGCCTGCTCGATCGCGCTCAAGACCTCCGGTTTTGCATACCCGGTAACATAGAGTGCTTTGACTGCCGGATTGATCTGACGTAACCGGCTCAATGTTTCCCGGCCGTCAATACCCGGCATTTGAATATCAAGTATGATAAGGTCAGCCGGATCATTCCTGTAAATTTCAATTGCGGCCATTCCGCTGATGGCTGTTCTTACCCGGTAGCCAAGATCAGAAAAAATCTTTTCAGCTACTTTTAATATTTCCTCTTCATCATCCACGATCAGAATGCTTTCATTTCCTTTGGGGAAATCTTTTGAGGTTTCTAATCTTGATGTTTGAACATATTTCTCCGGTATTGGCAGATAAATCGTAAAACTCGTCCCGTGATTTAGTTTTGAGTCTACTTCAATAAACCCACGGTGTTTCAGAACGATACTTTTCACCACGGACAACCCCAATCCGGTGCCCTGTCCCGCACGCTTAGTGGAAAAAAAAGCGTCAAATATCTTCGGAACGATCTCATCCGGAACACCCATCCCGTTGTCCGATACTTTAAGTTCTATGTAATTGCCGGGCGATATATTTTCTTTATTCGTGCACGCGGCTTCGTCCAGCCATATATGTTTTGTCCCGATGAACAAAAGACCGCTGTTATTCATAGCATCCCTCGCATTGACGCTCAGATTCATCAGTATCTGCTGCATTTGGGTCACATCGGCTTCGATATAAGGCAGATCGTCTTCAAGCTCGGTTTCAATACGTATATCTTTACCTATGACATGTTCGAGCATTTTACGGGTTTCTTTTATCAATTCATTCAGATCCATGGGCGACATGCGCTGCGGCGTTTTTCTTGAAAAAACCAGCAGTTGTTTTACGATATCCGCAGCACGCCGCGCCGACCCGGAGATCACGTCGGCATAATTCTTGACAAGTTCGGGATCGTTCGATAATGTTTTCAGCATTTCCGCCGTTGGAAGGATCACCGCCAACATATTATTCATATCGTGAGCTACGCCGCCGGCTATCCGTCCGATACTTTCGATCTTCTGGGACTGGAGCAAATGCTCCTCAAGTTTTCGCTGTTCCGATATATCTTCGACCGTCACTTCGTAATATTGAAATTCGCCCTGCGGGCTGACAACCGCACGGTCATTGAGGCGTACCTGAAAAATCGTTCCGTCCTTCTTCTTCCACTTCACTTCAACGTAATAACTCTTTCCTTTCATACGGGTTTCGCGGTTCAACGCTATCCTGTCTTCCGGATCCGCGTAAACATCGCGATCAAGATTAAGCTTCATTACTTCTTCGGCTGATGTATAGCCGAGCATTTTAACTAGTGACGAATTTACGGTCAGGAACTGCCCGTTCTCAGTGGCCTGATAAATACCCTCGGCGATATTCTCAAATATAGAACGGAACTTCTCTTCGGATTCGCGAAGCGCTTTCTCGGCCTTATTGCGTTCCGTCACATCATGAATGATCGAAAAAAGGAGCCGTTTCCCTTTCACAACAATAGGTCCTGTGTGCACCTCCACATCCCGCAGATCGCCACTCGCCAAGCGATGTTTAAAATTGAAGGTCCCGTAACTCGCTTGAGCATCGATGATTTTTTTATGAATTTCCTCCGGCGGCATCGAATTGATATCTGTGAGTTTCATGGTTTTTAGTTTTTCCAAGGGATAGCCGTAAAATTCGGCCGCGGCCGAATTCGCGTCCACGATAGCGCCGGTATTCGGATCGATCAGCCATTTCACAGCCTGGTTTTTGTCGAACATCTGACGGTAACGTTCTTCAATCTCCCGCATGGTGCTTTCGCGTTTCTTCATTTCTGTAATGTCCCTTGCATACACGGCAGCCCCCGCGACCGATCCGTCTTGCGCGACGATGGGATTGAATGAGATCGCTGTGTCCATCGAGATATCCGCAAAATCATAGTGCTGTTCAACCGTAAAATGCTCTCCTCGGAATGTCCTCTGATACAGATTTTTCCATACCGGTTTGAGTTCGTTCGGAATATGTTCAATTATATTCATGCCTACCGAAAGGCGTTCCTGGAAGGCCAATGAAAACATATTTCTGAATTGGGTATTCATGGCCAATATACGGAATTCGTTATCCACCGACCATATGCTGTCCTTTGTATTTTCGATCACCGCCTGCAAATTCGCCTTACTATTCTTCATTTCTTCTTCGATCTGACGCTGCACCGTTATATTCTCACATGATATGAGAATAACCGGTTTCCCGTCCGTATCTTCTATGGAGCGGCCTACCTCGCGAACCCATATCACTTCGTGATTCTTTTTTATTTTTCGAAGTTCCCAAGAGTGCATTTCCGCTGGTTTTTGAAGACATTCTTTAATGTGCTTTTTCACTCTTTCTTTATCGTCCGGGTGAAAAACATTGAGCACGGAAAGCCCCAACAATTCCTCACGGGTAAAACCGAGTTCCGTTGCCCCCAATGCATTGACATCCATCACAACGCCCTGATCGTTGATAATAAAACACATGAGCGGATTGAATTCAAAAAAAGAGTGGAATCTTTTTTGATTGACCGCGGCCGGTTGAGGATCCTGCGTTTTGTTCATATGATGCCCTAAAAGAATAACATGGATACGCATATTAAAATTAGTAAAATATCGAAACATAACAAACCTTTTTTGATTCGCTTACTACGGATGTTTAATTCTTGAATTTCTCAGATCGAATGGGGATATTCTTTTTAATTCAAACTACATCGGAGACTTATGTCCAAACGTCAGAAATTATTCACGATCCTGGCCGGAATTTTCCTGACCGCGCTGATACTGGCGGAGATCACGGGGAGCAAACTCATTCAGTCCAGTGTTACCGCAGATATCATATTTACTATGACAATGGGGGTGATCCCTTTTCCGGTAACTTTCCTGGTTACCGATATTGTGAATGAATATTACGGGAAACCCGGTATTCGGTTCATAACCTTTTTGGGCATGTTTATGATCGCTTTCACGTATGCGGTATTGTTAATCGACATGAGTATCCCCGCCGCATCGTTTTCCCCGGTGACGGATGAGGCATTCAACAGTGTCTTCGGCCAATCCAATCGTATCATACTGGGATCCGTGGCTGCATATCTAGTCGGACAGTTCATAGACGTTCATATCTTCCATTATATCCGAAGAAAAACGCATGAACGGTATTTATGGTTAAGAGCAACCGGTTCGACTTTTGTATCCCAGCTGATTGATTCTTTTGTAGTACTTTTTATCGCATTCTCAGGAAAGATCCCATTTGATCAAATCGTGAATATCGGTATTACCAATTATGTTTATAAGTTTTTTATAGCCATTGCATTGACCCCGCTTATATATCTCGCGCACCACCTCATTGATAATTATCTTGGTGAAGAAGCGCATGAGATGATTCACCAGGCGGAAGAATTGAAATAGCCCGAATTTAAATTTAATCCCTTATGCCCGAAATAGTCTGCCGTGTAATTGATTGTCATGTGTTTTTCCGTAAAGGAGAAATGCCTTTCTATTTGCTTCTGCAGCGGTCAGAGGATGTGATCTATGCGGGTTCCTGGCGCATGGTTGGCGGCAAAATCGAGAGCGGTGAAACGGCATACGTAACTGCGATGAGAGAATTGACAGAAGAAACCGGATTGTCCGCGTCGCGTTTATGGGCAGTTCCATATACTAATAATTTTTATGAAGCATCCAAAGACCGCGTGAACATCATCCCGGTTTTTGCAGCTGAAGTGTTGACGCAGAATGTGGCTCTGTCAAAGGAACATTCTGCTTTTCGATGGGTTACTTACACAGAAGCATTAGAACTCCTGTCTTGGCCGGCGCAGGTCGAAGGCTTGCGTATCGTGCATGAATTTATAGTAAGCGGAAAACCGGTAAGTTCCTTCGTTGAGATCAAATTAGGTTAAATTACGCATTCAGCCTCGGATCCAGCGCATCTCTTAAACCATCTCCGATCATATTAAAGGAAATAACGGTCAGAACAATAGCCAAGCCCGGAAAAGTCGATATCCACCAGGCATTGATGAGCGTGTCGCGCCCCTCGGCGACCATGTTACCCCAACTCGCCGTTGGAGGCTGAACCCCAACGCCAAGAAAACTCAGGCCCGCTTCGACGAGAATGATCCCGCCGAGCCGCAGCGTGGCCGCAACGATCACCGGCGCGAATGCATTGGGGATAAGATGTTTGAAAATGATGCGCGCGTGCCCGAATCCCAGTGCTTGCGCCGCCTGAATGTATTCGGTTTCTCTCAACGCCAGGAACTGCCCACGGACAATACGCGAAACACCCATCCAGCCCGTTAACCCAAGGATTACCACTATCAATATGATCGAATTGCCGAAAAGGGCTACGATCATAAGGATCAAAAAAAGGTTTGGGAATGCGAGCATCAGGTCCACCCAGCGCATCAGCGCCGCATCGGTTCGTTTTCCGAAATACCCGGCCAACGCGCCGATCACGGTTCCCAGCGTCACGGCGATCAGCATGGCCATTAACCCAATACTCAATGAAATCCGCGATCCGTAGATCAGCCTGGAAAAAATATCCCGCCCGTATTTGTCCGATCCTAAAAAATACGTTCTTACGCCTGTAAATTCTTCTTCATTTCCGCTGATGAGTTTTACTGCCGGGATCTTTTTTGTCTGCATACCCTGCACATAATGTAATTCATCGCCGTTCTTTTGAAAATTGTTAACATACAGTACCGCCCCTTCTCTCTCCAGCAGCCTTCGCCTAAGAATAATCAGCTTGTTAATCCCGTCAATCGTCAGGCCTTCACCTTCGCGCAGCGGCAATGCTGAACGCTCCTCCGGGCGTAATTTCAGATAGGTTATTTTCTGAAGAGGCGCGACATATTTAGTAACGACAATATCCTGTTGAGCATTGGGATCATAGGGCGCAAGCCAAGGACACAAAAGGGCAATTATATATAGTGCGGTCAAAACTGCGATAAAGAATAAAACGATCCGATTTTTTCTGATTGCTACCCAAACCGCTCGCCAAGGTGAAAAAGTAATTTCACCCTTCGATCGTAACTGAAAAGACTGAATTCGTCGCTTGTGTAAAATACAAATTGCCAACACCCAGACCATCACAAAGAGGGATGCAATCCAATATTCGATGATCTCAGAGTTGAATATTTTACTGAATTCGTTCCAATCGGCGATCATGACGAACAACGATACGCTGAAGGAGACGAGTCCGTCTGCGAATAGAGAGAAATTGGAAATGATGATAATGAAAGGAAGGATGAACGATACAAACCAGAAGGCCGATGCACCGTACCGTTTGCTTTTCAGGTCATAAAGACCGGGAAGTAACCAATATGGAATTGACAGCCCCATGAGCCGGACATTTTTATTTTGAATTAAAGATCTTCATCCACTCGCCGATATCTTTGGAGGATAATTGCGGATCATGTTTTTCTTCGAGGTCTTTGACAATACCCGCCGTTTTGGACCGATCGATCTTTTTATAAAATTCCTCCGAACGTTCTGTTTTACAGCCGCAGCCTTTGGCATAAACCATGACCTCATGATCCGAGCTGACTACGGTGGTTTCCTGCGCTTTTTTATTCTGGTCAACCAGCCTTTTGATCATTTCATCCGCTTTATTGGGCAGATTTGAAAAACGAATGGTAATGCCTGACTGCGAAGTCAATGACGATTTTTGTCCGTCAAAAACAACCGTGATCTCGGCCTTGGATCCGATCCGGAAGCGGCTCAGTTTCTGAATCAGGGCCTGGCGGCCTTTTTCAAGGCTTTTGGCGTCGTGCGCACGAAGCGCATCGATCTTGCGGATCATGTTGTAGCCGTCGATGATGTATTTCATTTTTGGAATTGATTCATTTAGTCATTTTGCATTGAGCCATTTGGTCATTAAATCTTTGTAATTTTCTTCAAATTAACGGCATTCATGCTTTAAGAAAATCCTTAACGCAAACCAGAATTTGGTTCATCTCATATTCCGTATTATAGAAATGAGGCGACAAACGGATCTGGCCTTCACGGTATGAACAAATGATATGGTTTTTGATCAAAAAATCAAAAATGTTTTTCGTTTCTTCCGGCGAAGTCGAACGGAATGATATGATTCCTGAACGGTGTTTTTCGTTCATCGAGGATGTGACGGTCATTCCGATCCCGGTGAGTCCTTCGGCCAGAATATTTGTAAGCCTCAACAAATGACCGTAAATATGCTCGATTCCGGCTTCCAGGAGCAACTCCAGCGACGCGTCCATACCGTAAACACCCAGCCAGTTTTCCGTTGCCATCTCGAACCGTTTTGCATCGTCAAGGAAGTCCAGCTTAAAATCAAAGAAATTCCATGCGTCTTTGACCGATAGCCATCCGACTCGGTTCATTTGTATTTTTTCCAGCAGGGATTCGCGAACATAAATGAGGCCGATCCCTGCCGGCGCCATGAGCCACTTGTGTGCACCGTTGGCAAGAAAATCGATCCCGCATTCTGTCACATCAAGCGGGACGGCCCCTAAACCCTGGATCGAATCCACACAGAATAGAATACCGTATTTTCTGCAGATTTCTCCCAACGTATGAAGATCGTTCCGAAACCCATTGATGAACTCCACGAAACTCACGGAAATCAAACGCGTACGCGGCGTGACCAACTTTTCAAAATCGTCGGAGTGTAAAAATCCGTTCTTGTTTTTTACGAAGTCGATTTCAACGCCGTGCTTTTTAAGATTCAGAAAAGGATATACGTTGGTTGGAAATTCACAATCGGC
>CAZHUW010000033.1:0-22751 GCA_964535295.1 uncultured Bacteroidota bacterium | reverse complement strand
ATCATCGGGTGGTTCCAGTCGTTTAAAGTTCCACTGGTCATGATGGTGGCAATCCCCTTGTCGCTGATCGGTATTCTGATCGGTCATTGGATTTTCGGCGCTTTTTTCACAGCAACATCCATGATCGGTATGATCGCATTGGCTGGCATCATGGTGCGTAATTCCGTTCTGTTGATCGATTTTATTGATATGCGGCTGGCTGAAGGCGTGCCTCTTAAACGCGCAATCATTGAATCCGGGGCCGTTCGGACCACGCCGATCCTGCTTACGTCCGGAGCGGTCGTGATCGGGGCTTTTGTGATCCTCTTCGACCCGATCTTCCAGGGACTTGCTATTTCACTGGTCGGCGGTTCCATTGCGTCAACCGCGTTAACGCTGATCATTGTACCGCTCATTTATTATATGACGGAGCGTAAAAAATATGAACTCGCCTCTTCGTCCACGGCCACGACTCATCCTGACAATGAGAATGCGGCCGGTAAAACGATTACTGCCGAGTATAACTAATGACACATTATAACATCAAAGGTGATTTATGAAACTGATCGTCGTCATGGGTATTGAAGAATATGCCGACCATTTAAGAAAAATATTTATGGACCATAAAGTTCCTGTATACAGTGAAGTGCCCATACAAGGCTTCAAGCTGAGCCAAGAAAAGCACGAGCAAGATGACTGGTTTGTGCACCGTCATGTGACGATTTATTCACATCTGCTATTCGCTTTTGTTGACGCCGATAAAGCGCAGGAACTTTTGACGGCAATTGAGACCTATTCAAAAGAGAATAAACTCCTGAACCCGATCCGCGCATTCCAATTATCGGTAGAAAAAGCAGTTTAAATAACACCATAAATATACACATGAAAGGACATGTCATGATCGAAAGAACCATTCGCGCCATTGCAGGAATATTTATTCTGCTGAGCCTCGTTTTAGGCTCCCTTGTGAACCCAAACTGGTATTGGTTTACAGCGTTTGTCGGATTAAATCTTCTGCAGTCGGCATTTACTCAATGGTGCCTGATGGAAGATATTTTAAAGAAATTCGTCTTTAAAACGGAGCGGGGTTAAAACCTCGTTCCATTAACCGTTTGCTATATTTTACTTAAATTTCGTATACTTGGATTATGAAAAAACAAATTCTGACTGTCATCGCGGCCGCTATTATTCTAAACGGCTGTTCCGGCCAAAACCAAAAAAAAGAACTTACCGACACGGAAATGCGTCTTTATTCCGACAATGGCAAGCAGATCGCCAAAGCAACATTTGAAGTCTTGTCGGGACAGCTGACACAGGCGCTGGCACGCGGCGGCGTGGCCGAAGCTGCGTCCTATTGTAATCTGAAAGCGTATCCTATGGTGGATTCTTTGTCGACCGCACACCGGGCCTACATTAAAAGAGCTACCATTTGGACAAGAAATCCAAAAGATAAAGCCAACGCAGAAGAAGAAAGGATCATCAACGAATATCTCGCATTAAAATCCGTCAACAAACCCTTGAATCCTGTTGTACGACGTAATGAAGCCGGCGATATTCAATTTTACATGCCGATTCAAATTGGAACTGAATTGTGCCTGAACTGTCATGGAAGCACAGCCACGGACATTAAGGCCGGCGACCTTGAAATCATCAAAAAACTTTACCCTGAAGATCAAGCAACCGGGCATAAAATGGGGGATCTGAGAGGGATATGGAGCATTACTTTTTCACAAAAATAACCTATCAGAAAGGAATCTGACTTCATGAGTCTTTTCGGACTATTTAACTCACCCAACATTCCGCAAGTAGATGCTGAGCAATTACGTCAACGGATGCAGAAAGAAAAACTCTTCATACTTGACGTCCGTGAGGTTTTCGAACACCAATCCCAAAAAATTCCGGGTTCCACACTTATCCCGTTGGGTGAACTCCCTCAGCGCCTGAGTGAACTTGAAAAGTACCGCGGCAAAGAGATCATCGTTTACTGCCGAAGCGGCAGCCGTAGTATGAGCGCATGTAAATTCCTTCAGTCCCAGGGCTTTAATGCCATCAATCTGTCCGGAGGAATCATTCGATGGTAACATCTCAATTCAAATGGAGAACACGTATGCAGCAATTTTCAAAAATATTATTTGGTTTGTTCACGCTATTTATGATTTTTACATCTATGAATTGTGCGCAGCAGCCTTCGGGATTCCGTTCGATCAATGCCGGAGAGTTTAAGGAATTATTGACAAAAGACAGCGGTGTGGTACTGGATGTGCGGACGCCGGGTGAATACAAGAACGGCCATGTGGCAAAAGCTGTTCTGATCGATATCATGCAGGCTGATTTCGAAGACAAGATAAAAGCCTTGGATAAAGATAAAACTTACTATGTGTACTGCCGTTCAGGAAACCGAAGCACCAAAGCCTCATCTTTGATGACGGAACTGGGCTTCACAAAAGTGTACAATATTAAAGACGGGATCGATAATATCCTGCGTTCCGGTGTGCCTGTATCGAATGAGTAGATCAGCCGCCGATTTTATTTAATATTTTCCAAATGCATATACCCTAGGCCACAAATTCAGTATAAAAAGTAATACCGCCGCTGTCTGGAATATGCGCCCGATGAAAGGCAGGTAGGTAACCAAAATGAACGGGGACACGGCGCAAATCCATATCCCGACGTTCAAAAATACAAAAGCCCAAGCCGCTTTTTTTTCATCTCCCCTGTCCGTTAAAGCCTGAAGCCTTGGGAATATCCAGAATGCAACCCCCATCGTAAGCTGTAATACGAATCCCAGCAACAAGAACTCAATATGCATCGGTAAAAAGTTCCACGCCGAAGGGATCACCGGCACAGCTTTGTTGAATAAGATAACACTTCCGATCGTGAAACCCACGCCCAGGTAGGCCAACGAGCCGCGTATGAACCAGACACTGATTGCCGGCATGATCTATCCTTTATAAAACTCGAATGACGTTTGCGGACGGTAATTGTTTTCCTTTAACGCGGGGCCAAATATGAACGATATAAAACATCCCTCCCGTCCATTGCAGCAAAGCGGAAATAACCAATAGCCATCGCCAGACACTGGAAGGGTCAAGGTATACTACCGGTTCTCCTACCACACGAAATATCAGTCCGATATTGATACATGCGAAAGAGAACCAACCCAAGATTTCGATACCCCGCGGCCGATCTTTGTTCAATGGCGGGAACATCCAGAAAGAAACGCCCATGATGATCTGTGTGATCCAGCCTACGAGAAATAAATGATAATACACCGGGCTCATTGCCGGAAAGTAATCCGGAAGAGACAGGATCGATGACAACTGAATCAAAACAGCAAGCAATAACGCCGCGGCAAAATTAATAAAACCTGCTTTAATCCAATAACGCGTAAGTGTAGGCATACTGAAATTCTATTTTTGTTACCAAGGCCTCCCGCGCACCAGCATGATCGCGCAGAATAAAATACACAGGCCTAATGTCAAACTGAGGTACGAAACTACCAGTGCTTTCTGTTTTAATTTATCCGCCGCATCTCCATTTTGTTCAGCAAATATTTTTTTTAGAAATACATGATTTACTCCTGTGAACACTAAAACGCCACAGAATATGATCAACTTCACCATCAAGGTCTCACCGAAGTATCCTTGCCAGAATTCCGATCCGATAAGGTCATACCAGCTATAGCCGCGGACAAAAAGGTTATATAGACCGGTAACCAATAATATAAAAAAAACGAGCCAGGTGAGATTAGTGAACACAACCGGCGGTTCGCAATAGTGGAGCAAATCTTGAGTTCCCCGGTTTCTACCTTTCCGATACCACCAGATGATAAGAACGGTCCCTCCCAGCCATACAGCGGCTGAAAAAATATGAAGAAAAACGGATACGAAGTAAGGAATGAGCATAAAGTCCTGTTGTTAAAATTCCGTAGTTCAATATGTTAGAGTCAATCCTGCATAAAAATTCCTCCCGCGGCCGGGAAGATCGTTGATGCTCAGATGCTCATGATACAATGTATCGAAAATATTTTCAACTCCAAATTTCCATTCCGTGTGCCGGCCCCATTTCAGCGATCCTCGAATATTCATAACTGCAAAGCCTTCTGTACGATCTTCGAGGGTGGTTTTATTGGCGATCCTGTTTTGTCGGGCGGCAAACCGCGTATCGAACCCAAACCATAATTTATCTTTTTCAAAGGTCAGAGCCGCGGCTCCCTGGAAAGGCGGAATGAACGGTAACGGTTCGTCAAATTCCTCATTTTGACCGCGAACATAACTGCCCGAAATAGAAAGACTCCAATGACCTGATATATTCAGCGTACCGCTGCCTTCAAGGCCCGTTAACTTCGCTTTTTTAATATTCGCATAAGATTTGAATTCGGATGTGCTCTTCACGCCAACAATGTAGTCATTGATCACATTGTAAAATACACTTAATTGGTATCTTAGTGTCTCACGCTGAACGTGCCATCGCCATTCGATCTGACGGCTTCGTTCGGGCTTCAGATCCGGATTGCCCATGTAGAAAAATCCGTCATGAATATTATACAAATAGAATCCATAATTTTCGAGATGCGTCGGCATTCGTTCGCTTTGGGCAATGGCAAGCGACGCGGTATAGATCGCTCCAAAACGATATTCCAGAACGGAACTCAGACCCGTGGTGATATAAACCTGATGTAATCGTGTATCGCCTGCCGTTCCTTTAAGCAAGCGTTTTCCTGTTTCATCATGTAAATTCCTGCTGGAATAGTCGGCGCGGGCATTCATTTTCAAATACAGATCATCAATAATCGTTCGATCATAATTCAACGCAATGGACGTATTATGCAACCCTGCGCGGCCGATATTGACCAGATACATGGGTGAGATATTTTCATTGATACTTTTCATCGTCATATCAGCGAAGGCCTCCAGATAATAGTATTCGCCGATACAGCTCAGCGTTTGTTCCTTCAGTACGAACAGTATTTTTTCCGTTATGCCGGCCGTAGTGGTTTCGCCAAACATCGGCATGTACATGTCTTTCATAACCGATCGAGCGGTTACATCACGTTCATAATCATCCATCCAATGTGTGATACGGTTCGCATATATTTTGCTTACAATGGACCGAACCTTCGATGAAGAACGATTCCAGCGGTGTTCAAGGCTATATATCTGCGAATGTGTTTCCCTCGCATCCATCAGCATGGAGGGGTAGCCGATATCCCAGGCATTATCACCTATAAATGACAGGGTGAACTGGTGGCTCTCACCTGCCTTTTTTGTAAGATCCAATTTGTAATTATTTTTTCTAAAACCCGAGCCTTGAATACGCCGGCTGCGGCCAGAATAAAAATCCCCTGAGGACCTGTAAGAAAAGGTTCCGCGTACTGCAATATCAGAACCGCTTACATTAACGGCGGAACGGACACGTTTCATTCGGGAAACCGATTCAAACCCTGTTTCTATCTCAGCCGACAACGCTTTACTAAAATCCGGTTTTTCAGTGACCATATTGATGGTTCCGCCGATCGTCTGGGATTGCGTGAGATCAAAGGCGCCTTTACTGACCTCGAGTTTTTCAAGATTATCCACTTCAACGTAAGCAGAAACCGGATCCATATGGTCGACGCAGGCACTGAATATTTTCATTCCGTCAACGACAGTGGCAATCTGGCCGGAACTCATTCCTCGAATGGAAGCTTCAGATGCAAAATTAGCTCTCTGGAGCATCGTCACTCCCTCGACCTTATTTGTTAACTCGTCGATCGAATTGAGTTTTTGATCGTACAATGACCGCATATCACGCGCCATCTCCCGGTCGGCAATGATAACTTCTTCAGCAAGTTCAATCGTTCTCGTAAAAAGACTCACTTCGATGTTCGTCGTATCTTTCCCGTTCGTTCTAAACGACCTTATTTCTGCGCGATAGCCAACTGCAGAAAATCGCAAATCATACAATCCGGGAGAAACAAGTATAATAAAACGGCCATCGTGATCACAAATACTTCCGCGTTTTGTTCTCAAAATACCCACATGAGCATATGGAACCGGCAGTTTTGTTGATGCGTCCGTCACAATACCTGAAATAGCAACTGCTTCAGGATTCTGGGCATACAACCAATGTCGCGGAGTTACGGTCAATAATAATAAAAATAATAATATTTTCATTCTTGATCCCTTATTTAAGAAATAGAAGGGCGGGATTTCCGCCCTTCTATTTTATCCACCTATTGCACGGTCAGAAAGTAGTTCGTTAACAATAAGACCGTATCATTGATCGTAGCTTCTATGGCAACCTGCCAGTCACCGGTCATGGTAAAATTAACTTTACCCAAATAGTGTCCGTTGCTTGTATGAACAGGATTCACGTTGTTAGATGAACCATGGTCCATCGACGGCATAGTAGGCTCTATAACCACCGTAGCATTCGTAACAGGGGGAAAACTCATCATGGTTTGTTTCTTGTAAATTCCGATCTCGAAATCGTTTAGTCCGACAACAGGTTCTCTCAGATCGATCAGTGTCATGATATATTTATCCGTACCGGCGGTAAAAGTTTTTACATCACTCGAATTATTGATCCAGAGATCGAACACGGCGGTCCCTTCTTTATCATTATGATGATTGTGAAATTCTACCTTCAGCGTCCAATGCCCCTCATCGTAACTCGGCATAGTAAAAACGACGGCGCCATGGAAATATCCGTCTATGAGTTCCTCCGATGGCATTTCATAAGGGCTTGAGTGCACCATGCCCATATCCGTCATATCCATCATCGGCATCAGCATAAGATGGGCATCATCAACTTCGTGCCCGTCATCAGCGGCATTCATCCTGATATAAACCCTATTGTAGCCAACCTGGAGTGAATCTTCGGCATACAAGCTGACAATCGTTTCTGCAGAATCAACGGTCACATCCGCGATTTTCATCAGATGCAATTTGGTGGCTTGTTTATCATCAGAGCAACCGCTTAAGAACATTAGACAAAACAGAAAAGACACAAAAAAGAACGATAATCCGAACTTCGTAAACATGGAAAACTCCTGTCTTTGATTGTATTACGCGCACCTCTCCTATTGGGGGACATACTTCCACACAGCGATGAGGTGTCATTTTTAAAGTATTAAGGAAGAGAATGGTCAGACATTCGGCGGATGGAAAACACCAAAGAAATGAGGTGAATTGGTTTTAGTTGCAGTCTGTTGATATAAGAGAGGAGTTGCCCTTATCGCAAACAAATGATGAAACAAGCTGACGAGACCTTCAAATCGATAGGCGGTCGGCCGACTTTTTCCGCCAGGTGCGCAATCATCAGAACTTACCGCACATTGATCAACGTCATACCGGTGTACCTCTTCATCTTTGCAAGTACATTCCGAGGCTTTACAACTGCAGTTCACATGACGTCGGCATAACTCGTCCTCTTGAAACGCTGAAGAAGGAACGAATTCCCCTATCATCACCGCCAGCAAAAGCCATGAAACGCAAGAATATAAAGACGACCTTTTCACAGATTAAAAATCTTTTTTATTAAATGTATGCAAACCAGAAAATAAGGGAAGAGCAACCCAAAAGGATAATGACATCACCGAAATCACTATCCCGAACCATCCGGCAAAAAATTTATGAAAGACGGCTCCTGTATAACCCATCAAAGCGGAAATATCGAATTGCAGCAGCAGCATTGTGCGGGCAATGTCGATGGGATTGAGCAAATTAATTCCGATGATCACTTTCTCCAGCGGATAATCGCCGAATGTAAATATGAGAAGCAAGACGATCCCGTCATACATGATCGCAAAAAAGAACCACAACACAATCGCGAGCCCAAGTCCTTTCAGCCTGTCCTCATAACGGATCGAAATTGTAAAGGACAGGGCCACAAAAATAAATGTCAGGAAAACGCCCGAGCCGATAAGGACCAGCATCGTTGCAGCTTCCTGAGAAGTATGAATGCCGTAGATGAGGCTTGGGATACCTACGCCAAGAACAAAACCTGCAGAAAGAGGGATCGCTAACCCGCTGTAAACACCCCAGAATATCTTATGACGCTGGATCGGCTGGGACAGAAGTAATTCAATAAATTCACGTGAATGGTAAACATACATCGTTCCAAAAACAATACTGACTAGAGGTATGATGATCAGTACGATATTCATCAGACTCAGGATCACTTTGGCCTGAGTGCCTCCGAAGCGGAACAACCCCTCCGTCAGTAACAAAAAGAACAAAGCATACATGATCATCCATTTGCTGCGGAGCACATCGTGTAATTCGAATTTCAGTATTTTTGAGGTACCGTCCACAATGCGTGTCCTTTCATAATATGAGCGATGGATCGCTCCAGTTTATGTTCGCCGGTGCCTTCCCTTAATTCATCCACACTGCCTTCGAAACAAATCTTGCCGTCGAGCAGAAAGACGATTTTTTCAGATAACTCCTCAAGCTCGCTCATGATATGCGATGTCAGAATGACCGTCTTGCCGTTGGATTTTTCCTTAAGGATCTTATCTTTAAGGAAACTGCTGGAGATCGGGTCCAGCCCTGCCGTAGGTTCATCCAGGATGAGTATATCCGGGTTGAACAGGAATGCAATGTATGCATTCACTTTCTGCCGCGTTCCGCCCGATAACGTTCTTACCGCTTTGTCCATTTCTTTTTTAAGTTCAAATTGCCCGAACAGTTCTTCATCCGTACTGCTGGGATTATGACGCAGATCTTTGATCATACCGATCAGTTCGTTTAATTTAAGATTTTCCGGGAACCTTGCCGCCTGGGGCATATAACCGATATCTTTCTTATAAGAGGTTTCCCCGAGCAGTATTTGATCCTTAACGAAAATTTCGCCATTATCCGGTTTGACGAGGCCAAGAACTGATTTTATGATTGTGGATTTACCGGAACCGTTGGGCCCGATGATCGCGGTAATGGCGCCTTTCTGGATCTGAAAGCTGACCTCATTGAGTACTTCAAGTTTACCAAAACTCTTTTTCAATTTAACTATTCTGATCACAGAACTCTCCGCATCATGGGTTTAGCATCAACAAGGGTTTCGGGTGTTAGTACCGGGATCATTTTTTCCGCCATATCAAGAATTGAAATAAAAAAACTTCGTAAGAGTATCAGTGATTCGGGTTGTTTCTGCGTCAGAATCGAGAATAAACTGACCGGCCGGAAAGGCACGTCCCCAATCCCGTCGCGATCAAGATCATATCCGGAGTACGAACTCCAGAAATTGTTGTGGAAAGAGTTATAACTTGAACGGCTGTTGGTAGCCACATCAAACGAATTTCCGATAAAATTGTTATCCGAGAATACGTTTTGATTTGAATTAGCCATGAGCTTGACGGCCCATCCATTCTGCGTAAATTCATTTTTTCGGATCTTCATCCGGACGGAACCTTCTATGTACAGACCAACGCTGTTGCCTACGAAAACATTCTTCTCAATGTCGCTGTCCGAAATATCTTTGAGTAAAATTCCATACGATGAGGGTCCCCAATTATGTTCGAATATGTTCTCCAGCATAGTGACGCCCCGGGTGTACATGACAGCAACACCGGCGCTGTTATTACGAAAAGTATTTCGGGTATATAGACAGGTGTCGGAAAACATGAAATGCAGGCCGTACCGTAAATTACTTTCGCTGACATTGTTGATGATCGTGCCTTCTTTGACAAATTCAAAATAGATCCCGTCGCGGTGCCCGCTGATCGTATTATTTTCGATCTTTATTTTCCTGCATGACCAGAGATGGATACCGTTGCCGGAAGAGGATTCGGAGGATCCTTTTGATCGGATTCGGTTGCCTTTGACAACACAATCAAATGATTTTGCCAGATAGATCGCAAAGAAATTCAAGATAAACTCATTGTTCTGAATCGTACAGCGCGTGACCTCCTTTAATCTTACTCCGGCGTTTTCCTGTACGTAACTGATCCCCGCATTCTGAATGACAAGCCCTTCCACGGTCACATCGTCCGCCGTAATGGTAAATATCTCCACTTTGCCTTCCCCGTCAATGACCGGCTTATCGATACCGATCAGAGCTACGGATTTATCAACAATGATGTTGCCTTCGGCATAATGCCCTTTTCCGATCAATATCCTGTCTCCGTTACGGCTCATTGCCAGCGCTTGACGGATCGTACGAACGGCGCCTTTGGGATCAACCGTTATATCTTTCGCACTCAGGTTTTCATAAAAAAAACCGGTTAATAAAATTACAGTCAATATTTTTGCAGAGAGTTTCATTTTCTAAAACATATCATTTTTAGATCTGAAAGAATAACTCAAACCGATCACAAAACGTCCCTGATTTTCAGGCTGCCCGGTGCCGATGGATTGTTTAAGCGGCACCTGGTAAGAGATGTTCAGTGCATAATTTTTAAAATACAGATCGCTGCCGACGGTTCCCAACAGCATCTTGCCGCCGGTATTGTCCAATGCCATATCATTCTGGAGATCCTCCTGCGCCTGTTCGAAATTCAATCCCATGCTTGGCATCCAGATCATATTATCTGCATTGAACTGATAGAACACCGCTGATGAAAGATTCAGACGATTTGCAAATAAAAATTGATTCTTATTCTCGTTATTGAAACTATAATTGGCGCTCACTTTTAAACCGGTATTCTTATACTTCGCCAGATACAAACCGCTGAACATAAAGTCCAGACTACCTGTTCCGGTTTGAATATGCGGGTCAAGCTCGCCATTTATAGTTTTCTTGTATTCACCGGTAGGCAATTTGACGCCGCCTCCCAAATAAAGCTTTTGCTTGATTGCATCCGGTCCTTTGGGAAATGTGCTGAACAATTCATAATGTGACAGAACTATCAGATCGCCTAATCCGCTGACCGAATGATCCGGCGTACCTTCTTCAATGGAACGGTTATAGCGATACGGAATGGCTACTTCCAGCTGGATCTTGGGAACCGGATAAAAGCGGCCCCAAATCTCGTAGGTATAATATTTCTCGGTCGAACTCATTCCGCCGTGAAATGCTTTTGCCAGCATGATATGATCGCCGCTTCCCTCGTAACTGCTGAAGCGGTATCTGAAACCGACCATATTCTTGTGATCGTTCGGTGTAATCGTGAGATAACAATTACACAAATCGCAGGCAAAACTGCTTTCCAGAGATACGATGAAAGAGATAATTAAAAGAATATTTTTCATATTTTTGCTCCCGTTTAGAGCTTTTCAAAATGAGCTGTGAAATGACGCAGGAATTTCGGTTCATGTGTGATCTTGATTCCGCGAACCTTATCCTTGTTATTGATAATTTCCTGGAAAACCTCCACTACGTAGTCTACATGGCTTTGGGTATACACTCTGCGAGGAATTGCCAGACGAACAAGTTCCATCGACGCAGGTATCAGTTTTCCTTTATCATCATATTTCCCAAACATGACCGAGCCAACTTCAACGCAGCGGATGCCGCCTTTGAGATAGAGTTCGCACACCAGCGCCTGCCCGGGATATTGATCCACGGGAATATGCGGATATAACGCTTTTGAATCGACGTACACGGCATGACCGCCGACGGGCAGCATGATAGGGATTCCCATTTTACTTATTTTCTCGCCTAAATACTGCGTACTGCGGATTCGGTATTTCAGATAATCCTCTTCAAATACCTCTTCCAAACCTACCGCTATCGCTTCCATATCGCGCCCGGCAAGCCCGCCATACGTCGTAAATCCTTCGGTAATGATCAACAGATTGGTACATGCATCCGAAATTTCGTTATCCCGTAATGCCAGAAAACCGCCGATATTGACCAAGCCGTCTTTTTTTGCGCTCATCACACAACCGTCCGCCAGAGAGAACATCTCCTGCGCGATCTCGCGGTAGGTTTTGTTCTCATATGCTTTCTCGCGATGCCGTATGAAATACGCATTTTCTGCAACACGGCAGGCGTCTATAATGAACAAGACCCCGTATTTCCTGCAGATCGAACTTATGGCCTTCGTATTTTCCATACTGACGGGCTGGCCGCCGCCCGTATTATTTGTGACAGTCAGGATGACAGCCGAGACATTCTTTGCGCCGTGCTGTTTGATCAGAGCTTCGAGTTTAACCACATCCATATTACCTTTAAACGGATGATCCAGCGACGGATGATGCGCTTCTTCGATCAGGCAGTCAATGGCCGTAGCTCCGCTAAATTCAATATTGGCGCGCGTGGTGTCAAAATGCGTATTGCTGAAAAAGAATTTTCCTTTTCCGCCAAGATACCCGTACAGAATGCGCTCCGCAGCCCGTCCCTGATGCGTCGGCAGAATGTGCGGATAGCCGGTAAGATCCTTGACGACCTTTTCAAATTTGAGCCAGCTCTTGGCGCCGGCATAGGACTCGTCGCCCGACATCATGGCCGACCACTGGCGCGAACTCATAGCAGAAGTTCCGCTGTCCGTGAGCAGATCGATCAGAACCTGATCGGAATGAAGTAAAAAAGGATTATAATGCGCTTCTTTCAGAAATTCCGCACGCTCTTCTTCCGTGGTCATATAAATAGATTCCACCGTTTTGATCTTAAACGGTTCAATGATAACTTTGTGATGCATAAAAGCTGTTCCTTATGTTTTCGGCCATGGCGGCCTGTCCGGTCTAATGTGCCGTAACCAGCACGGTAACTAATATCAAACAATATCCGCATTCCATAAAACCGATCGTGGTGATGCGCAGGTTCTTATACCAGCTTTCAGCCAACAACACGGTCAATAATTTAAACGCGATGAGAAATAAAATGCTAAAGAAGATAACGGATATTTTCATGATCGCTGCAGTCAATATCACACAAACGATAAAATATAAAAATATCTCTTTCCAAGTAACTTTGTCAAAACGTGCTTTGACAAGGAATACACTTGTGCCGAAATAACAAGTTAACAGAACCCATAATTCCAGAAATTCAACCCCGGGCATGTATTGGGGTTCAAATGCCATGAGCCCTCCAAGGGCGATCGCGGCAAAAGCCAGTAATTCGGAAAAGATATGTTTGTGCTCCCGCTTTAGGCTCAAGTAGATGTACACAACTCCCAAAGCAACCAGTACGGGAAATATAAAATTGAACGAAATACTGTTCTGCAGTAAATAAAAACAGGACGCCATGGTCAAAAAACCGTAAAGAATGATCCATGCCTGCTTGCGTAAACTCACGGACAATCTTTTCTTGAGATACTCCTGCACCAACTCGCCGAAATTCAGGCCGGCCATAAGGAAAATAAATACGGCGCCGTGAATGCGGGATACCGTTTCACTTAATAACGTCCCGACAAGCCACCCGGTAATGAGCGTAATATACGCGCCATGCTGGTGCGACCATACCGGGATCAGGAGGTCACGGAAACGATTTTGTCCGTTTTTATTTTGGATCATATTATTCATAGAACGTGCTAATCAGAATATTACTTATTTCTTTGCAGGAGGCAATATGACACCATCCATAACATGAACGATGCCGTTGGAACCTTCAACCGATGCCACGATCTTAGCATCGTTGATCGTGATTTGCCTATCTTTGACGTTAACTTTGATATTCGTACCATCCGCCATACTTAAAATCTGGCCGTCTTTAAAAGATTCAGGTTTAAAGATACTGACCGTGACATGATGTTGGAGGATTTTCTTGAGATCGCTTTTTTTCTCAGGTTTCAGAAGTTCATCAACCGTGCCTTTGGGTAATTTGTCAAAAGCCCCATTCGTCGGCGCAAATACCGTGAACGGACCGGGATTGGCCAAAACATCAACCAGGTTTGCAGCCGATAATGCGGCAACCAGTGTTGTGTGATCGGCTGAACCCACCGCGATCTGAACAATGTTCTTCTGAGAAACATCGTCTTTGATACCCGACATGCCGGCAGGCGAAGTGGCCGCAACAGTAGAAGCGGATGTCTGTTTAGCGTCGGATTGGCAAGCTGCGAGAAATACGACGCATAATATGATTGCGCCGAGTCCAAGGTTTGTCATTTTTTTCATAATTAATTCCTAAAATTTTTTGTGTGAATTCATACCCGGCTCATACGTTGCCGGATACGCTTATAAAAGTTATTAATCTTTCACAGACCACATTTTTAGCTGATGACGTACGCGTATTGCGAGACTGAATAATACCAACGCTCCCGCCTGATGCACTACGCCCCAAAATACCGGCACCGCTAACAATATGGTCACGATACCTAACGCCAATTGTAAAAAACCCATTAGTGCAAGCAACGATATGGCTTTCTTAATCTGCGGCGGCAGTTCCATCTTCCTTGTTTTCAGCCAGTATACGGTTATCCCGGCTACAACAATGAGTGCAAGCGTGCGGTGCATAAATTGGATCATCACGCCGTTCTCCAGGAAATTCATCCACGCCGGGTCCATCATCCAGGCCGCATCCGGCAGCCAGTTATCGCCCATCTTGGGGTAGGTGTTGAACATAAAACCCGCCTTCAAACCGGCAACCAACCCGCCGAGCATCGCTTGAAGAAGAATCAGAATTATCAGCCATGCGGCATATTTTGATAAGGATTTTTGGATCGCCATTTGAATGTTAGCGGCCGTATTGGAGAGCCATTGCATAGCGTACCACAGCAGCATTCCGCAGATAGAGAACGCAAGAAATAAATGCATGGTAAGACGGTAATGACTCACATGCGGATTCTCAATCAATCCGCTTTTGACCATATACCAGCCCATAAATCCCTGAAAAGCGCCGAGCAGGAAAACAGCGGTCATCTTTTTGATCCAGGTTGGGCTCAGTTTTTTCTGAATGATGAATAAAACAAAAGGAATAATGAATACGATTCCGATCAGTCGGCCCCAGAGACGGTGAATAAATTCCCACCAGAAAATGTTTTTGAATTCATCCACTGTCATGGTCTTGTTCAGTATCTTATATTCAGGGAACTGCTGATATTTTTCAAAAGCCGTATTCCAGTCGTCATCGTTCAACGGAGGCACGACACCCATGATCACATTCCATTCGACGATCGACAGCCCCGATTGAGTCAAACGGGTGATCCCTCCAAGGACAAGCATGATAAACACCATGCCGTAACCGGTAAGGAGCCAGATCCCGATCTGACGCCGAGTGCGGGGATCAGGATGGGTTATGCGTTCTTGTATGTTGTCCATCGTCTTATTTCTGAATTTGGTGAATACTCCAGTAACCTTTTTTCGCAGTTAATCTTACGCAATTATACAGATTTCATCAATATCATTTCTTATTCACCAGACCCATGACCTCCTGCCAATTGAGGAGATCGCCTTGTAATTGCGCTTTCATTTCTTCCGCCTTTTCACGAACAGCGTAGGAAGACAAGAACATGCCCATCGGGCTGGGGAGATTCTTTGACTGCATATAAAATGCCTCATCCGCCTTGACCCACATACCGGGATTTGAAAAATCAATGGTCCATATTGACTGCACTTCAGGAACGGATGTACCGGCATAATACGCGGCCATACATTCAATGGAGTCAAACTTATAGACCTTGCCCTTTTGTGATATCAGTTCACCGCCGAATTTCCGATCGCTGATGATCATCCGGCAATGCGCGCATTCGTCATGGCCGTAATCGATCGGTTCCGGATTGACCTGGCATGACCATAACCCGCAACACATGAAGAGGCTCAACAAAAATGTATTTATTTTATGCCGCATTTTCAGACCCCTTTGTTTTACGATCCTTTTTAAACTCGACGAACAGCGTTAACAGACCCAATCCGAAGGATAAACCTGCCGCAACACCGCCCCAGTAAGGCAGCGAGGTCGTTCGCATGTTCAGCAATTGTTTCGTACCGATCAAAGGCGGCTGGAAACTCATGCCGGGTATCTTGATCGCCGCATTCGGATTCAGATTGTGGCCGTAATCATACTCCCATAAATAAAAATCAAATAACCCGGCCATCAATACCAGGAAGAATATAATCACCCACACATTAAGTAAAAACCTTTTTCCGACAAGCGAAACCAGCAGCCCCGATACCATGAGAAAAAACACGATGTAGGGCATATACTTCAATTCCGGAATATCCTGCGGTGTGATGATCTTCATTCCGATATAATGGTTAAGGCCGTTGATCGTATTCAGGTCATTGGGATTTTCTCCGCTGATCTTATTCACCCAAATATACAATCCGAGACCTTCCGGATATTGGGGAGCCGACAAATTGATCTTCCACATCGGAAAAAAATAAAGACTGATCAGTAGAAGCGATGCCAGCGCAATCTGTATCTTAGAATTCTTATTCATACGTGATCCCTTTTCTAAAAAAAGAGGGAGACTTTCGCCTCCCCCTTCAATCCGACTCGATCTAATCTTTATTAAATGAGATAGGCACATTTGAACCGGCAGCCGACACACGGGCATATCCCTGCATTTCCTGATGCAGCGCGGAACAGAAGTCCGAGCAATAGAAAGGATAAATACCCGGCGCTTTCGGTTCCCATTTCATCGTGCAGGTTTCACCTGGCATAATGAGAAGTTCCGAATTCTGCGTTCCTTTAATGGCGAAACCGTGCGGCACATCCCAATCCTGCTCGAGGTTGGTCACATGAAAATACACCACATCTCCGACCTTGAAACCTTCGATATTGTCCGGCGTGAAGTGGGAACGTGATGCGGTCATCCAGACGTGAACTTCTTTGCCTTTGCGTTCGACTTTGGTGTCTTTCGGCCCCTTAGCCACATATGCATGTTCATTCTTATTAATATCAAATATTTTCACTTCGTGTTTCCTAACGAGATCAGCGGGGATACCTTGTGCATAATGCGGTTCGCCGATCGTCGGAAAGTCAGACAGCATTTTCATCTTTTCACCACTGATGTCAATCAATTGTGCGGACTGCGTGAGTTCCGGGCCCGTTGGCAGATAACGATCTTTGGTGATCTTATTCATTGCCAATACATATTTACCCCAAGGCTGTTTGCTGTCGCCGCCCGGGATCATAAGATGGCCGATGGAGTAATAGGTCGGCATGCGGTCAACAACTTCCCATGTACCGATCTTCCACTTAACTACTTCCGAAGTGATGAAATGCGATGTATAGCCGTATCCTTTACCGTCAAACTCAGTATGAAGTGGCCCGAGACCTGATTCCTGGACTTCACCGGCCAATACCGCGTCGTATTTCAGGACGGGAATTCCTTCTCGGTCGCCGTCAAACGCTTTGTCTTCGATCGCTTTGATCATTTTTGAGAATGAAAATACCGGAACCATGGCGGCTAATTTCCCGCCGGCAGCGATGTATTCGCCTGTAGGATCCACATCCGCCCCGTGCGGTGATTTCGGACATGGCATTAAATAAAGCATATCAGGACATTCTTTCGGATCAAGCATTTTAACTTTGTTCAGCTTTTCCACGATCGTGGTCTGCGTTCTTTCGTCCCAACGGTTGCGTTGATAATCGCTGGTCCATTCTTTGAATTTACCTTGCGCAATATATTCTTCGGCTTTTTTCCAGTTTACGGCCATGATAAAATCTTTGTCGTTCTGGCTGGCATTGACTTCGAGAAGCGTGTGAGCCTGTTCCGTGTTATAACAAGAGAAAAAGAACCATCCGTGTGACGGTCCTTTACCGGCATGGCTCAGATCGAAATCATATCCGGGCACAAGAATCTGGAATGCCAGGTCCAGTTTTCCGTCTTTGGGATCCACTTTGATAAAACTAACCGTGCCTCTGAAATTTTCTTTGTAACTGGCGATCGGCACATCCTTATCAGGAATGGGAACACTGAAACGCGTTGCAGAAACAACATATTCCGTGTTGAAGGTCGTAAACGGTGAAGCATGGCTTCCTCCGCTGTTGGGAATCTCAATGATCTCATCCGTTCTGAAAGTACCGAGATTAATGCGCGCAATACGTGGCGTGTTGTTGGCATTAATAAAAAGCCATCGGCCATCCGGAACGCCGTCGGTCATGGATAATTCCGGGTGATGGCTGTCATCCCATGGAATAAAACCGTGTACACTGGATAACATCCCTTTGGTTTCTTCCGTATAACCCCATCCGTTTTCGGGATTCACAGAAAATACCGGGATCACTTTCAATAAACGGCCGCTCGGCAAACCATACACGGAAACCTGCCCGCTGAATCCGCCGGAAAGGAAAGCATAAAACTCATCGTAACTTCCCGGGGGCACGAATACTTTCGAAGCCGCATCGTCGGTACCGGCCATATCCTTTTTGCCGGGGCAGCCGATCCACAAAGCTCCTCCGACGATCAGGACTAACGCAAGATAGCCGAACCGCGCGAGTTTTGTTCTGTTGATCATGATTACTTCTCCTCAGTTAATGGGTTAAAAAAAGCGTGCGCCTTATGCGCAACACGGAATACAATATTAAGCTGGTTTCTTATACTCTTTTCCGGCTTTTCTCAGGAATTCTAAAATCGCCATTGCTTCGTCTTTGGTCAGATTCTGATTGGCCATCGGAGTTAAGAATTGCGCGAGCATTTTTTTGGCCTCCGGGTGCTTCTGAATCATACCTTCGGGATTCATCATCATGTTCACCACATATTCCGGCTTCCTGCGAAGCGTTACATCATTCAGCGGAGGACCAACCAAACGCGAATCCACGCGGTGGCACTGATAACATTTGGTTTCAAATATCTTCTCCCCTTTTTTTGCGAGGGCCGCATCAATCGTTTCATTAAGGGCAAAAGTTTGTTTGATGGGGCCGATACCGTGCTCCATTTCAAAATCGCTTAGACCGTTGGGATTGGCAGCTTTTGCTGCCTTGGTCGGCGTAGCTTTCACGTTTTGGCCTGAATCGCCACAACTCCAAAGCGCGAGGCCGAACAGGAACATTAAAGCAACATTAATGACGGATTTCATTTTATTCTCCTTGGTTTTAATTATGGTGTTTAATTATTATAAATGAGTTCTTCTTCAATTTTAACGGATTTGGGAAAAAGGATATTATTTTCGAGATGAACGTGCTTATGGAGGTCACGTTCAAATTCGTCCAGTTCGGCCAGGCACAGACGAAATGTGGTACAGGCATCCTGAGGCGGCTGATAGCCTCCGCTGAGTGTACGGATTTCTTCCATCATTTTTCCGGCCCGCTCGTGCTCAAATTCCATTACGCTGATCGGGTTGCGTACGGTCTTGAATGCAGGAGGTACCACAGACTCTGCACCTGACCGGATCATCTCGCGGATATATGGGAACAGCATTTTTTCTTCCTTATGCATATGGAGTGTCATTTCTTCGCCCACTTCTGAAAAATAATCAGCGATCTGTTTCATTTCAGGATGATTCTTTCCATGTGCGTTAACGACCTTTTCAAGATGAGCGGTGATCACCGGAATTGAATGACGTACGTATGCATGGTGATTGCTTTCAATGTAATCCATGAGCAGCCCGAGGTCCATTTCATCAAATCCGATCTTTCCGTTGCGGTTGACATTCGCTTCAAATGCTTTTCTCAAATCATCGCGAACAGAATTAAGTGCGAGTTCGTTCTCAGCGCATGCCGCCGACAATGTTTTTTTGCCGCCGCAACAAAAATCCAGACGGTATTTTTCAAAAATATTGGCAGTGAAAGGATATCGTATGACGATATCGGATAAAGAGAGATGATCGATGGTTTCCATATGGGTTATTCCTTAATAGTTATTCAAGATTTAAGACTATTTTATCTTAATTATGATCAAATTTTTTTATTTTCTCTTCCTTTGTGTCCCCATGATCGCAGTAAGTGATTTCGTATTCAACGGCACATACTCTGTATCGGATATTCGCAGATTGAACACATTGATCTTTTCAGCTAAAATTGCAAGCGTTGTATCACTGAACATGAGGCGGATCTTTTCTCTTTCGCGCTCCCATTCTCCGTGCAATGGACAAGGCGTCATATTCCCGCATCCCGGCAATCCGAAGATGCATTCCGAAAAAATACTGGAACCGTCTATCGCATCAACGATCTCAATCAGGCGAATATCTTTGGAGGGACGTGCCAATGCTACACCGCCTTTCGGACCACGATATGAGACCATGATATTATTTTCAGTCAAAGTCTGAAGTATCTTAGTCAAAAAATGAAATGAGATATGAAGTTTCTCCGATATCTGCTGGATCGTAACGTATTCCGATTGCTCCAATGTGGCCATATACATGGCTGCCCGAACTCCGTATAGACAACTTTTTGATAGTAACATAATTCCAATTCCGCTATTAAAGCATTTCGGACTCTTTTATCTTAAAATAAGCTAAAAAGCAAGATTTGTCAAGTACTTTTATTCACGAAATTGTAAAATTTTCTTAATGTTTATTACCATCTACTGATCAGTAAAATACATAAACTCATAATAAACAATAGAGATTTGGCGAATTGGAAATCTTACCGGCAGATGAATAAGAATAGTGAATCAGTCTTTTATGAAAAGGAAGACAAATGAAACTCAACTGTTTATTTTTTCAACTTCAACACTTTCATCACTCCACACCGGTTCATACCCGTTCTCATGAAGCATCGCACAGAATTCCTCGACGCTGCGATGATCGGCTATTTCAAATTGCTCAAGACTCTCCTCGTGATAGGTCGCGTAACCGCCCGGATTGGTCTTGGAACCGGCGCTCATCCCAGTAACGCCGTAAAAAAGTGCCTTGTCCCTAAAAGCCGCGCTCTCGCGCGTCGATAACGATAGCTCCAGATCGCTTGAAAATAAACGGTAGGCACAGATCATTTGCATCAACTGATCTTCCGTGATCGTTACACGTGGGGACATGATGCCCACCGCCGGACGCAGACGCGGAAAGGATATCGAACATGTCGTTCCATACATTGCCTTCAAATATTCAGCATGCATCGCGGTGAAAAATGCATCCGTCCGCCAATCCTCGAGTCCGATGAGAATCCCTAATCCGATCCTCCCGATTCCCGCACGGGCAATGCGGTCAGGTGTTTCCAGACGATAATAAAAATGGGACTTCATCCCTTTCGGATGGTAGTCGCGATAGTGATCGCGATGATACGTCTCCTGATACACATACACTCTGCTTAAACCTTCTTGTTCCAGGATCCGGTATTCCTCCTCACGCAAAGGCTGTACCTCCATCGATAAATTGGCAAAGAACGGCCTCAGCAGTTGAAGCGCATGCCGCAGGTAATCCACACCTGCCATTTTGTTGGATTCGCCCGTCACCAGCAACAAATGATCGATTCCCATGGAATTGAGCACCGTGATCTCTTTCATGATCTCCGGATCGCTGAGCCGCACCCGTTCAAGTGTGTTCTCGTAACGAAAACCGCAGTAGACGCAGTTGTTATAACAGTAATTCGAAAGGTACATCGGCGCGTAGATCCGAATCCTCTTGCCGAATCGCTCTTGCGTGAGCGCACGGCTCTGCGTCATCATTTCAGGAAGGAATCTCTCCGCTGCAGGGGAGATCAATGATAGAAAATCATAATGATCACGCGCTTCTCTCTTCTCAAGAACGCGTTTTACGTCTTCTTCCGTTTGTGCAAGAATGCGGGAATGGATATCATACCAATTGAACGTATCGTATGTTTGTCGAAAACTCATGCAAATCTCCCCTTCAACCGTGATGAGCAATGCTCTCCAGTTCTTTTTCAGATAATACCTGTATCCGGTTATCCTGAATGTCGATCACACGGGCGCGTTTAAAGTCGCTGAGCAGGCTGTAGACGGAACTCTTGGTCGTTCCCAGAAAACTGGCCAGTTCGTCCATGGATAAGGTCATATTCAGCGTGTGATCGCTGGCAACGCCGTAATTGGCTTTAAGCATCAACAGCATATCGGCGAGCCGTTCCTTCATCGACTTACCCATCAGATCGCTGATCTTGTCTTCCATCCGGTCAAGCTGGGAACATAACAATTTCATCGTATCCACAAAAAAAGCCGGATGCGCCTGGATGAATTTCATAAAACATTCTTTAGGTACAAAACACGCCTCAACGGTATCCACCGCAACCACGGTATTGCTGTATTTGAAATGCGTCATGACGGAATCAATTCCCAACACATCTCCGGGTTTACCGAGACGGATGATGTGCTCCATCGATCGGTGGTCTTTTTTGATCACCTTCAGCATGCCGGAATAAATACAAAAAACGCCGTTCGCGGGCTCGTTCTCATGAAACAGCGTTTCGTTCCTGCGAAACCGGATGAACGATTTACAGTTAAAACTCTTTTGCAGTTCCTTCGGACTGCCGTCCCGGAATATCGTGGAAGGAAAAACACTGCATACAGAACAAACCGGTTCAATTGATTTAGATTCGGTTGATGTCTTCATGACCGTTCACACTTTCTTGTTTCCGTAATAAGATCAGAGTTAATGACAACACTCATTATGTTGGTCCGATGCCGCAGTATTCAGTTTCGGACTTATATAGGGAATCCCCAGCGAGAGTCCCCGTAAGATCAGTAATATCGATACTACGCCGATTCCGACCGGAACAAGGCGTACCAGTTTCTGCCGCCAATTTACTTTCATCATATTTCCCGCCAGCGAAATAAACAGCATCATCGGCAGCGTACCGAGACCGAACAACGCCATATAAACGGCCCCATACAAAACATCCGATGTCACTGCGGCGCCCGCGAGAGCGATATAAACCAAACCGCATGGTAAAAGCCCGTTGATCAAACCGATAACAAATAACGAGGGGTAGCTCCTTATGCGCATAAATTTCTGAAAAAAAGTCTTTAACCATGAGAAGCCGGCATGGAGCGGCGATGCGAAAAACAATTTGTTCTTGATGCGCGACGGAAGCAGTACCGACAAAAGAAGGATTGCGCCGGTAGCCACCGATAATAC
>CAZHUW010000032.1:12211-22973 GCA_964535295.1 uncultured Bacteroidota bacterium | reverse complement strand
GCTTACAGCAGCCCAGATGCCTGATAAGCTGGAGTTTACCGTGGTTAAGAGAATGCGTAATGTTGTAAGCGGTTTTGATTTAACAACAGAAGTTCCTTTTAAAAGCATTATTATTGAGCTTAATCCCAAACTAGAAAATATTAATAAGTTTAATTGCGGAATTGTTTATGTATTATCAAAAAAAGAAATAGTCATATTCTACTACTATGCAACACAAACTGAAAAAGATTGGGGACAATGGTACAAGGAAAAAGCGTTACCTTGGGAATCAGTTCATGTTTCTTTGAAAGATCCTACAGCTATAAGGCTGAGTTCGAAAGAAATGCTGGACCAGTTCTTCAATTTTGTCAATGAAGAACTAAGAGAAAGGTTTATTCCTAAGAATTTACAAATAAGTGAAGTATTGGAATTACCTGAAAAATAGTGAGCCGCAATAAACTCAAAGACAAAGGTATCACTTAACTGAATTGATTAATATGAGGAAAAGAAAGCAATATCTAAGATTCGGAGATTTAAACCCAATACTATTACGTGAGGATTTACCTTATTATGGTAATATTCAAGACTACAACAATCTTATACGGATAGCAAATCAGAGTGTTCCTTCCATTAAAAGGGCCAAATCTATTCGGCTTGCAGTAATAGAGACTTGGTTATTAGTAGACCTATTTGTTCGGGAGGCTTTAGCTAATGCATTTCGTATGAAGGAATTCAATTATAAGGATTTTGACTTGAGGCATGAGTTACTGCCAATAGGTTTTAAAGAATGCCTTAATGTTCTACATAAAATCATAGAAATTCAACGACAGCTTCCAGAAAACCCTGAACATCATAGAATACAATTACCCGTTACATTTCAATATTATTTGAAAAAAAATCATCCTGATTTTGAATCTAAATTGCGAGAAATCGAGCAGCTTTATTACAAAGAACATCATCCAAGACTTGTTACTACTCAAATACAGGTATATAACCTCGCTGAGATGACTTCCAAACAGAGATTCGATCATTTAAACGATTACTATTGTGCTGATACCCAGTGGATAAGAATTTATGGAAAGCTCGATGAAAAGTGGTTTAAAGCCGCTGAAAGAGTTAATAGAGCACGAAATATGGCAGCTCATTCCTACAACGCTTCTCAGATATTCCAAACGTTGGGTTATAATGGGAATAATTCCCTAAGGTTGGCAAAAAAGGAACTCCTTAAGTCTATTGAAGTGTTTCTTGGAATCAAATATTCAAAAAGAAAGCTCGTATCGAAAATTGAATAAACTCTCCTCAGCCTTTGAAAATTGTCATTGTCCATGAGAAGTTGCGCAGTATTTCATGTAAACGTCTTTTTGTTGTATTATTTTATCTTCTCTCCTTCTGTGACGGGCAGTCACATAGATGTCCTTTCATCCTGGACAGGAGAACGACATATCCGAAAGCGATCTGCCAGAATGTATTCGTTTAGTGAGCATCCTAACCTCGCCATTCTTAGCTCAAAATATATATGTTTATGTTAAATTTAACACGCAACATACTTAGTATTCACGTTAGATGGAAAAAACATCGATGAGTAAATTAAAGGTTTTGTGTTTTAGCGTTTCCATTGACGGCTGTCGTGTAGCCGCCGAGCGAAAGTGGCTATCCCATGAGAAGTCAGGTGTATTCATATAAAACAACTAACTAAAGGACCGTCCAATGGTTTCAAGTATTCAAAAAGAAAAAGCCGAATTATTCTTGAAATTTCATCAAGACAAAGAAATTCTGGTTTTGTTGAACTCTTGGGACATCGGAAGTTCTAAATTAATAGAAGCCAGCGGCTATAAAGCCATCGCAACAACAAGTATGGGAATAGCGGCCTCTTTAGGGTATCCCGACTGCGAGGTCATGCAATTGTCAGAACTGATTGAAACTATTACGGGAATCGTAAACGGAGTACATGTTCCGGTAACGGTGGACATGGAAGCCGGATATGGAAATAATTTAGATGAAATAATTGATTCAGTCAAAAAGGTGATTGCGACCGGAATTGTCGGAATAAACATTGAAGACAGCATCGCTCTAAATCCGGTATTAATTGACGAGATCGAATTTTGTGAAAGAATATCGGCCATTCGTGCATTATCGGATTCATTGGGCTTTCATTTAGTCATTAATGCAAGAACGGATTCGTTTTATACATCGTCACGTTCGCCGCGAGAAAAATTATCCGAATCGATTAAGCGCGGCAATAAATACAGGGAAGCCGGCGCCGACTGCATATTTGTGCAACCCGTATGGGAAAAAGAAACGATTTCAACTTTGGTCAGGGAAATCAATGCCCCCATCAATATTCTTGCAAACCCCGGGATGGTGGGGGCAGGAATACCGCCATCCGTAAGTGAACTGCAGGATTTAGGCGTTGCCCGCTTAAGTCTTGGTTCAGCATTGATGAAAGCTACTTTAGCTTTGATTAAGAAAGTTGCCGACGAACTATCTGAAAAAGGGACTTACAATATTTTATTAGATGCTTTAACACCGCTTCCCGACGCTGCAATGGCCTATAAAATGGCAATAGGGCAGAATAAATAAAGAACAGGCGCTAACATTGATTTACATACAAAGGAAAGCGATTCGATGAGCAAATTAAAAGTTTTGTGTTATAGCGTTTCCATGGATGGATTTGCAGCCGGGCCAGATCAAAGCCTGGAAAATCCTATGGGGGTGGGCGGCATGGCTTTGCATGAATGGGTCTTACATACGAAGACATTCAAGGCCATGCACGGCGAGATGCTTGGCAGCGGCAGTCAGGGCGGCTCCACCGGTATTGACAATGATTTTGCCGCCAAAGGATTTAAAAATATCGGGGCGTGGATATTGGGGCGAAATATGTTCGGCCCGATACGCGGCTCCTGGGGAGATCATGCCTGGAAAGGATGGTGGGGAAACAATCCGCCTTATCATACGCCGGTTTATGTTCTCACGCATCATGCCAGGCCGTCGATCGAGATGGAAGGGGGAACGACCTTTCACTTTGTCACCGACGGGATCGAAGCCGCGCTCAAGACGGCCAAGGCGGAAGCCGGAGGAAAGGATATTCGTTTGGGCGGCGGCGCAAACACGATTCGGCAATATTTAAGCGCCAGACTTGTGGATGAAATGCACATCGCGGTATCGCCCGTATTACTTGGAAAAGGTGAGAGTTTGTGGCAGGGTATCAATTTGCCCCAACTCGGATATGAAACCGTTGAATATGTTCCTTCTGAAAAAGCGGCGCATATCGTTCTTAAGAAAAAGTAATTTTGTTTTCCAAGTCTGAGCTGTTATGAATCTTCCAAAAAGAAAATCCCCCTATATCCCCCTTTTCAAGGGAGACAAATACGAAAACGGTACTGACCATTCCCCCTTGCAAAGGGGGTTAGGGGGATTGCGTGAATTGTCAATTGTTGTGCCGTTAATGATCGCGCTGTTTTGCCTCTCCTCCTGTAACGGCCTCGTCAATTGGATGTCCTTTCATCCGGATAGGAATTCGATCATCCCCGAAAGCGATCTGCCGGAATATATTCAATTGGTAAAGATACGCACGTCAGACAACCTGACAATCCAGGGTCTGTATTTTTCTGACAAGAACGACACGGTCGGATCGAAGATCATCGTATATTTTCACGGCAATGCGGGAAATATGTATCACCGCATCAGCGGTGCGGCGAAGCTGTTTGAAATGGGATATGATGTGCTGATTGTAAGTTATAGAGGCTACGCCAATAGCGAAGGAAGTCCATCGGAAGAGGGGATCAATATCGACGGAAGGTCGGCGCTGCGTTATGTTACGCAGGAGCTTGGATACAAAATGGAGGACGTTATTATCTACGGCCGTTCCATCGGGACGACGGTGGCGATCGATGCAGCGCAAGGGCAGGATATTGCGAAACTCGTTTTGATCGCGCCGCTATCCTCCGGTTCAGACTATACGAAAGCTCAGGGCATGGGAAGCCTGCTGTTCCTTGTGGGAGAACCTTTTCCGTCCATTGATAAGATCAATCATGTGAAATGTCCCGTGCTGATCGTTCACGGCGATAAGGACGAAGTGATCCCGCAGAGATTGGGGATCGAACTGTACGAAAAATATACGGGCGTGAAAAAATTTGTCTCTATTCCCGGCGGCGGACATAATAATCTGGATCTCGTTTATCCCGACTTTTATTGGCGCTCGATCGGAGAGTTCTTGTATGAATGAGTGCTGTTTTCGATCTGCCTGGTCTTAGCTGGCACGAACCCGTTGATTATAATTAAGAAGAATTGTAAGTTTCACGCCTTGAATTAACAAGTCCTATTCTGAACTTGAGGTGTTTATGAACGGAAAAATATTTGTGATCCTGTTCTTTTTTATGTCTGGTATGGTGGTGGCTCAGGAATCCAAGGGTCGTCTCTATGAGGTCAGTCCCAGAGTAGGTACTGAAATTGATTCTGCAGATCGGGCAAAGTTCAATTTGTTTCCGGCGTATAGAGGTTTTATTAAAGCCGAGTTCTACCAAATGGAGGATTCGTCTTTTTGTCTGGAAGTTACTCTGACTAATTCGGCTGGAAATATGGATCTACGAAGAGTTTCTATGGATCGTACAAGAGTGAGGCAGATTCAGCAAACTATAGATCATTATGAAGCCATACAAGACGGCAAGTATGTGTTTCCAGGCAGCGAGCAGGTTTCTAAGGTAAAAAAAAGGTTTCAGATTTCCATTACCAACACAACTGCCGATGTCAAATACGATGCTGTAAATTTGTCGACCAACTATGAACGGCGAGATCGAGGCAGTGAGAGTTTTGGATTGGGAGCTTCCTATATGGCTCAGTCCTCGCCATTTTTTTTCTCGTTGGGTCTGGACTTTCAGCATTACTCTGCAAAGATCGGTTACTATATACAAAATGAGTTGCAAATAAGCTTTAACCAATCAATGAACGAGTTGGTTTTGCCTGCGATGATCGGTGCGTTTGCAGGAAATGAAGAGGTAACTGGCTTGGTTTATTTAGGTGCTGAAATTAAGTTACTAGAACTTTCAAAAAAAGATTATTCCAAATCATATTGGGAGGGTACCAGGACGTTTAAAAATCAACTTAAAGCTAAAGATCGCTGGGCTTACTTTTATGGTGGTCAGGCAATGTTTTATCGATTTTTCATTGACTTACGATTCATACCACACAGGGCCCTATATAAAGAAAAATATGACACCCTTTTTAAATATAATGTGAAATTGAACCAGTTCAGGATTGGCTACAGTTTTCCTTTTTAGTTTTTCGAATAAGAATGATACGGTAAGATCGAAGCTCATCGTCTATTTTCACGGCGATGCGGACGAAGTGATACCGCAGAGATTGGGTATAGAACTGTATGAAAAATATTCCGGCCGGAAGAAATTCGTCTCCATTCCCGGCGGGCGGCATAATGATCTGGATATAGTTTATCCCGACTTTTATTGGCGCTCGATCAGGGAGTTTCTGTATGAATAGATCGAAGCAAGAGAAGCGATTTTCATCGACATATCAATTTACAGGAGAGAGTATGAAAACATGGGCGTGGGTGATCGTAATATCGATAATGCCTTTTGGCCAAAATATAGCGCAGATTAAAAAAAAGGTTGTCCCTGTAGGAGGTGTGGTATATTTTTCAAAAACTGTGGATGAATTCCACGACCACTTCATCAATTTGATCGTTAACCCCAAAGCCGGATATTACATTTCTGACAGAGACGCCGTCGGGTTGAGTTTTTATTTCGATTATTACCGCGGTGAGCGATCTTTTGATTCAGTCACATATGTGACAAAAAACAAAGAGTACGGCATATTTCCGTTTTGGAGAAGGAACGTATTTTATGACGACACCAAAGGGGCATTTGTAGAGACGCGGCTTGGCTTTATCGCGGGTAACTCAAAGCCAAAAACTATTTACTTATCCGTGGAACTACGTCCGGGTCTGTATTACTTTGTGACCAAAAGACTGGCCGTAGAAACATCTATCGGCGGGATCGAGTACAGTTACGACATTATTGATCACGGCGAGCTTGGCAAAGGTGTAAGTAATGGAATAAGCGCATCGTTCGGCCTATCGTCGATCTTTCTCGGCTTTCAGTACTATTTCAATAAAGAATAGAGCCAGTAACTACTTCACCCGAAAAGCCGATCTTTGTTTTGCATCTCTGGTGCTGTCCGGCAACCCGTATTTATAATCGTAGATCGCTTCTTCCCAGTCGCCGTAGATCGGATTGGGGAGAACGATGAATTTTTTACCCCATTGATCTTTGAGCTTTTCCACGCCGTCGAAGCGCTCGGCAATATTCTTCTTTTCAAAAATATCCGTAAAATCATTTAAATTATCGCCGCAGAGCAAAATTACCTCATGAGTCTCGGCAACTTTCAAGCGGCGTTTTTCTTTTCCGCCCGGTTCAGTTCTGAGCAGAATATGAGCGGAATCGGCCTGCGGGAAATCATATTTGATCAGATTGGCCAGCGTCCCGGGCATTTCGACCAATTTCCGATTAGATACATAAAATACATCCGCACCTTTGGAAACGGCGTATTTTATGAATTCCACCGAGCCCGGAACAGGGATGGCGTTTGCGCCTTGTGTCCAGTCTTTCCATGTGGCTTGAGAAAAAGATCCCTCAGTCACTATGAGGTTTGCATTGTAGGGGCTGTTATCCAAAACCGTTTCATCGATGTCCACGATCACCGCAGGTTTTTTGTTGGATTTGTTTAGTAGCGCTTCATCGACCCGGAGCTTTGCCAGCGCGAAGGCCTGGTAACACAAAGCGCGGTATTCTCCCGATGTCTGGTGCCAGAGCATCGCATTGACGGCGATGGCGTTTTTCGACCGCTCAATATTATTGGCCGGGGTCTGCGTGCGTGCCGCAGTACAGGAAATGAATGCAAAAGCGATCAGTGTGAAAAGGTGTCTCATGCTGGTTTCTCCTTATGAATATTCAAATGTTTGTTTTGGTTTTGGTATTATTCCCATTTAACAGTTTGGATTTGTAGTATTATTCTCTTAAGAAAACGGACTTTCAGTGTCAGGGTTTCGGTATTATTCCCCCTTAATAAAGGGGGTAAGGGGGTTGTCCTCATCGCAATCCAACTCTCAATTGCACGCACAACTCCATCCAAATCTTGTTTCACATCCCGGTCATCAAATCTTAACACGGTAAGACCCAAATTTTCCAGATATTTCTGCCTGATGATATCTTTCTTACGTGCCTGTTCAGATGAATGACTGTTGCCGTCAATTTCGATGACCAATTTATATTTACTGCAATAAAAATCTACAATATACCTCCCGATCGGTTTTTGTCTCATGAATTGGAGGCCTTTGACTTGCTTCGCACGAAGCCTCTGTCAGAGCAAGATCTCCGAAAGGGTGCTTTGGTTTCGGAGTTTGCGGGAGAGAGTTTTTAGTTTTTGGTCGTAGTATATTTTCATGAGTCTTCGACTGATTGTGGTTTCTTACAACCCCCTGGCCCCCTTTGCTAAGGGGGAATTAGTGGGGTGCATTTATCATTTTATTTAGGTCAATTTAAGTTTTGCTATTTTATCACATGTATGCCAGAACAATAACCCCCTTTGCTAAGGGGGAATTAGTGCGGTGATATTATTTTAGGATCAAGTAATGTTTCTGTTTCGGTCTTCTATTCATCTGTGGCCCCTTTGCTAAAGGGGAATAATACAGGAACCACTCTTCTAAGTGGTGAATAAATCACAATTCAAATTTTTCCAATCGATCGGGAACGGTCACACTTTTGAATCCTTCGCTGCGCAATGATTCTGCAAAAGGCTGGCTTTGCGGTTCTTCACCGTGAACGAGGAATACCGACGCCTGTTTTCCAACTTTCTTAGCGAAATTCATCAGGTCGTTCTTATCTGCATGTCCGCTGAAAGAATTGAGCTTGACCACTTGCGCATTGACCTGATACTCTTCGCCGAATATTTTCACAGGACTTATTTTGTCTACCAATTTTCTTCCCAGAGTATGTTGTGCCATAAATCCCACGATGAGGATCGTGTTATTTGCATTTTCAATATTGTTGGCTAGATGATGCAGAATGCGCCCTGCTTCGCACATGCCGGAAGCGGAAATGATGATGCAAGGTTCTTTAAGATCGTTCAGTGCCTTGGAATCGTCAACTTTGGTGATGTAACGCAGGCCCTCAAAAATGAACGGATTGTCGTCTCTTGACAGCAGGTATTGCGCTTCCGCATCATAGTAGCGGGGAAATTGTTTGAATACTTCTGTCACATTCACTGCCAGCGGGCTGTCAACAAAGACCGGAATGGCCGGAACCAATTTATTCTCGTACAGTTTATTAAGATGATATACGATCTCCTGCGTGCGTTCCACGCTGAATGCCGGTATGATGATCTTGCCGTTCTTCTTTACGGTTTCTTTGATAACCCTCACCCGGTCGCCCTGAATTTCCTTAGCAGGGTCATGAAGTTTATTCCCGTATGTACTTTCGGAGATCAAGACGTCCAGGTTAGTGATCTGATCGGGATCTTCGATGATCGGCAGGTTCTTTCGGCCGAGGTCGCCGGTGAACCCGACGCGCCACGTTTTTCCTTTTTCAACGATCTCAAGTAACAGCATGGCGGAACCGAACATATGACCCGCGTTAAAAAATGTAACCTTCACATTTGGGATAGGTTCGAACGTTTTGCCGTAATCGATGCCTTTGAAATGGGCGAGCGACGCCTGCGCCTGTTTGACCGTATACAATGGTTCCCGCAGCATCTCGCCTTTTTTGGCTAAGCGCTTATTCATGAATTCCACGTCGCGTTCCTGAATAAAAGCCGAGTCCTGAAGCATCACCTTGCAGAGTTCAACGGTCGGCGTCGTGCAGTGGATCGTTCCGCTGAATCCTTGTTCCACCAGGTTGGGAATATTGCCGCTGTGATCGATATGCGCGTGCGACAGAACCATCGCGTCAACACCGGCCGGGTCGAACGGGAAATTCCGGTTACGATTGAATGCTTCATCCCGGTGTCCCTGAAACAGGCCGCAGTCAAGCAGGAGTTTTTTCCCGCCTACGGTCAGCAGATGTTGGGAACCGGTGACGCTTCGTGCCGCTCCGCAAAATTGTATGTTCATGATATTTTCCTGATTTTAATAAATACAATTAACCGCAAAGAGCGCAAAGGCCGCTAAAAAAATGCTTGACGTACTATACGGTTATGTTTTCGTTTTCATTTTTTCGTCATAAACAGCCTGGATCACATCGGATTCGTAGGTGCGCTTGCCCTGCAGATCGAGTTTGGCCATGGTGACCATTGCTTCGGCTACAACGGATGCGCGTATCGCCCGGTATTTCCGCCAGCGTCCGATCAGAATGAAGCCGAAGATCCTGAACAGGAACATGGCGATCTTTTCGCCAAGCCTGAACTCGTCGCGGTTTCCCAGCAACAGAGACGGGCGGAAGATATGAATGGCACTGAATTTCAGTCCTGAAACGGCTTCTTCGACATTGCCTTTCACCCGATTATAAAAAACGCCGGATTTTGAAGAAGCGCCGAGCGACGTGACAATCAGAAATTGTCCTACGCCGTTGCGTGATGAGATCGTTGCAATATTATACGGATAGGTAAAATCAACCTTGTAAAAAGCATCCTGCGATCCGGCTTGTTTTATCGTGGTGCCGAGACAACAGAAAACGTGGTCGGCTTTGATCAGGTGGGCGTGATATTCCAGTTGATCGAAATCAACCAGCTGTTGTTGCAACTTCGGATGTTGTAGGGGTAAAAGTTTTCGGACGAAGATCGTCACTCTTGAATAATAGGAATCCTGCAAAAGGATATCTAGGCAGGAACGCCCAATGAGCCCGCTGGCTCCGACAAGTAATGCTGTCAGCATATGGTGGTTTTTTAAAGACTCTGATCTTGAATAAATTTTACTACAATTCAGCGAGTAATAACAGCAAAAAAGTTGCCTTTTCGAAAAAGTTTTGTTAAGCTTGTTCATCATTCAAGAAAAACAGTTCACTTAAACATAACCCAAGGAGAAGCAGCATGCGAAACTTACTCATGGCCGTAGTGGCTTTTGTGTTGGTCTCAGAGCTGAATGCGCAGCAAATGTCCATACCGCGGCCCAGCCCGAAATCAACGGTAACCCAGACGGTCGGAATTACTGAATTGTCGATCGCTTATTCACGCCCCGGCGTGAAAGGCAGAGATATCTGGGGCAAACTGGTTCCGTATAACGAAGTTTGGCGAACGGGTGCGAATGAAAACACCACGATCACCTTCAGCGATACGGTGAAGATCGAAGGAACGAAGTTAGCTCCCGGCACTTACGGACTTCAGACCATACCCGGCGCGGACGAATGGACGGTTATCCTGAGCAAAGACGCCAAGCTCTGGGGCGCGTTCAATTACAAACCGGAGAATGACGCGCTGCGTTTTAAAGTCAAACCGCAGTCGGGAGATTTTACGGAACGAATGCAGTTCTCTTTTGCGGACATTACGGATAATTCGACCATGGTCGTTCTGCAATGGGAGAAAGTAAAAATTGCATTTAAAGTTGAGGTTGAAACACAGGCATTGACCCTGGCAAAGGCGCGCTCGGCGATTGGATGGCAGGCTACGATGCAGGCGGCCAATTATTGCCTGGAAAACGATATCAATCTTGACGAAGCGATGAAATGGATCGATATATCTATTTCGATCAAAGAAAATTATTCCAATGTCAGGGTCAAAGCGATGCTCCTGGCTAAATTCAACAAAATGCCGGATGCCATCAAAACCATGGAAAAGGCGATCC
>CAZHUW010000032.1:0-12111 GCA_964535295.1 uncultured Bacteroidota bacterium | reverse complement strand
CTGGCTAAATTCAACAAAATGCCGGATGCCATCAAAACCATGGAAAAGGCGATCCAATTCGCCAAAGGGTTGCCCGAACCTCCGTTTAACCTGAAAGTGACGGAAGACATGCTGGCCGAATGGAAGAAAAAGAAATAAAAGCATAACCCAAACGGGTCAAAAGCATATATACGAGGGTATATATGCTTTTTTTTTGCAACAAATCGAATGGCTTGGGCGTAGACTTAGCCGTTCGTTAAATTCAATTCTGAATCGCCATTCAAAATTTTCATGCCAAATGAAGAGGAGTTATATGAAAGGTTTAACAAGTTTCAGGCTTTGGTTCGGATTCGTATTGTGCACCTTATTCCTGATCCAGAGCAATGCCCGTGGACAGGACAAAGAACGCCCCAGCCCGCCAGCAAAAGCGTCTTTCACGCTAAACGGTAATGAGATCACAATCAACTATTCCAGCCCGGCAGTCAAAGGACGCGCCATATGGGGACAGCTTGTTCCCTACGATAAAATATGGCGCACGGGTGCGAATGAGAATACAACGGTCACTTTTTCGAAATCGGTCAAGATCGAAGGGAAAAAACTGGCGGCAGGAACCTACGGACTTCACTCCATTCCTTCACAAAACGACTGGCTCATTATTTTCAGCAACGATTCCAAGGCTTGGGGCAGTTTCAGCTATAAACAGGAAAATGATGCACTTCGGATCACGGTCAAACCGCAGCCGAGCGAATTCCAGGAACGATTAAGTTTCACAATCGGTAAAGAGAACAATAAAGCAAGAGTTGTTCTGGCCTGGGAAAAACTGAAGATAGCATTCAATGTTGAGAACGCTGACTAACGTGAATAAAGTAATTTTAATTCTATCGGTTATTTTGCTGGCAGGTATTTTGACCTCCGGAAGATCTCAGACTATGACGGCTGAAAATCAGGCCGGAAAACGGCCTGTGTATCATGTGATCTTTCATACTCCGGGTATAAAATGGGTTGACAGTTTATCATTCCAGGAACAGCCCGGCGTGATGGAACACATTAATTACATGGCTACTTTTTTGGAGAGTAAGAAGCTTGTTGAAGGCGGCCCGTTCCTTGACAATTCCGGCGGAATGATGGTTTTTGACGGAACCAAAGAAGAAGCGGAAAAAATTGCGAATGCAGATCCGGCAGTCAAAGCAGGATTGCTCAAAGTATCCGTCAGGCCATGGTTGGTTGCCATGTCGACGAAATGAGTTTCTATATTAATAACTAATTCATTCATAAGTATCCATTGAAGGAGGAAAAAATGAAACGCATAACACAAACCGCATGGTTCGCCGTCATGCTCACAGTACTGGGTATATCTGGCGTGTCGTCGCAAGAATTGCTGATCATGCCGGATGCAAGTCCGGCGGCTATGGTCATGCAAGAGGTCGGTATTTCTAAAGTGAAGATCAGTTACCACAGCCCGGCGATCAACGGCCGCGAGGTTTGGGGTAAATTGGTACCTTTTGGCATGGATCCAAATAATCCTTTCGGTCACGGCAGGCCAACTCCGTGGCGCGCCGGTGCCAATGAGAATACAACCATAACATTTTCTCATGACGCGCAGGTTGAAGGAAAGGCCATCCCTGCCGGAACGTACGGACTTTTCATGATCGTACAGCCGGATCAATGGACCATTATATTCAGCAAGAATTCCACGTCCTGGGGCCATTTCTTCTACGAAGAATCTGAAGATGCATTGCGTGTGACCGTAAAGCCGGTGACCGTAAGCGAATCGCAGGATCGGTTGACCTATGGATTTGACAACACCAATAACACAAAGACCACGGCCTACCTCCGATGGGAAAAAATGAAAGTTCCTTTCGCCATTACCTTTGACACGCCGTCGATCGTAGTTGAGAGTCTGAAAAAGCAATTACGCAACCGGAATGCGTTCAGCGGTGTGATGCTTGCCCGTGCGGCGAATTACTGCCTGCAGAATAATATCGCGCTGGACCAGGCCGCTGCCTGGGCGGATCGGGCATTTGCTTACGGCGGCGGTGCTGCTTCTCAATTCACCAAAGCGGCTATACTGGAAAAACAAGGCAAGCTTCAGGATGCCGAAGCGCTGCGAAAAACAGCTCTTGAAACTGCGAATGAGGCTGACCTGAATACTTACGGGTATGCTTTACTCGGCCAAAAGAAAGAAAAAGAGGCCATTGAAGTTTTTAAGGCAAACGTGAAAAAATATCCCGAGTCATCAAATGTGTATGACAGCCTTGGCGAAGCGCTCGTGCAAACCGGCGATAAAAAAGGCGGGATCGACAATTATACCAAGGCACTTAAATTGGCCAAAGATGAGCCTAGCAAAAAGCGGATCGAGGATATTCTGAAAAATTTAAAAGACAATAAATAATCTGGCCAGCGGAAAAAGACCAAAAAGGCCTGCGGGAACGATTGCCCGCGGGCTTTTTTGCTTTCTTACTTTCCTGTGTTTTTGCCGGACGAAAGCATATTGAGAAACAACTTGTACGCACCCGGAATTCCGGCAGGAATCTGACGGAACCAGGCGTAACCGGTATAAACAAAGACCCCTTTACCGTAACGTCCGAACAAAGTTCCCCCCGTCAGTTCATTTCCGCCCTGATCGTGCGAGGAAAAAACAGTCTCGTATTTTGGATCCCATGAATTGGCAAAATAAAGTCCGCGTTCCTGCACCCATCCTGAAAAATCCTGTTCCGAGATTGTATTAGGAAACCTGACCAGCCCATGATCGGGTAAAGTGATTTTAACTGCCGCATCTTCTTCGGTAACTCTGTCATTCGAAATCTTAAAAGGATACGGGCCCGGATTCTCCGTTGCCATTCCGCGCGGGGTATTATATTGTACTATATAAGTGCCTCCATTCTCGATATACTTCATCAATTTTTCCTGCGCAAATTTAAGCCGATTTCTCGTATTGTAGGCACGAATGCCGGCCACGATGGCGTCAAAACCTTCGAATTGCCCGCGTTCCAGATCGTCATCGCTCAGCAGTGTAACACGGATACCTAACTGGCTGAGATATTCGGGAATAAGGTCGCCGGAGCCCATGATGTAGCCGACGTTCTGCGCGCGGGTCTGGATGTCAAGACGAACCAGCTTCGCGCGTGCATCGGGAAATAATGTTTGTGTTGGTATGTGGTCGTATTGTATCGTCTGGATACTATGGGAATAATTTTTTCCATCCACGGATGCCTCGGCGATGAGGTATCCTTCCGCTGCTGAGGACGGCGGCGTGACAGAAAAAGTCACTTTCGTTTCATCATATTTGTTTACCAGGATAAATGAAATTTTTTCTGGGGTAGATTTCCAGCCATCGGGAAGTTGCAGCTTCAGATCGCCGCCGATGCCGGGCCTGCCGCTTTTAAGGGTCAACGTGACGGCTTTTGCATCATTGCCGGAAAATAAGAAGACCTTTTCATCCAAATTGATCGACACGGCAGGAATGATCGCGATTGGCCGGTAAAGCTCTCCTTTGACCGGGTCGGTCCAGCGGTAGAGGGCCGGTATGGAATATACGATCTGTTCGCCATTGAATTTTAATAAGAACTCTACATTCAGAGCAGGTTTATTTTTCGGCATGCCGATAAGATTCTGTTCATCCACTTCAAACATACCCTTGGCGGGTTTTTTGTTGAGCCAATAGGGTTGTGAGATCGCGGCATCTGAAGAGATCATGATTGCTGCCGAAGTTCGTACAAGCTTGCCCTTTTTTAATTCGGATATACCAAGCGTATCTTTTGTTCCATACGGAAATGAAACTTTTTCGAGCATCACAGGATAAGGAGAACGGTTGATGATGCCGGCGGTAAGTTTGATCTCACTTCCTGGCGATGCCGCATAGTCGTCGGCGATCACTTCCATCCAGATGCCCGCGCACCAGCGAATGATCTGCGCCAGTTCATCCAGCTTCTGCCGGACCCAGATATTTTCCGGGAGCGTTTTCATTTCTTTATAGGCGTTCAACAGCAAAGGGATCGACGCGGAAGGATTCTCTGGCTCGTAAGCTTTTAAGATCTCTTCCATGATCCGGCCGATCTTTTCGCCGCCTTTGACACGGTTCCAGCTGACATCGATCCCGTCAAAAAGATCGGTTGACGCAGGCTCTCCTTTGGTCAGATCAAAATAATTGATATTTTCCGCGCGCTGGCCGCTCACACCGAATCCCTGGCTTTTATGCATACTGCGGCTTTCCGCGGCTAATTCTGTGTATGACTTGCCCAACAGAGGATCGTAATCTCCAACATCAATGCGGCCAACCTTGTTTAGGTCTGCCTTTTTTTCCTGCAGGGCGGCGGGCCAGGCGTTCCAATAGATGCGTTTAGGCTGCCAGACATCGACGTATTTGAGTTGTTCAGGAAATTGAGTAGGATCGCCGGCAAGAGGGAATGCTTCCTGTGCAAGAATTGCTGAAGCCGTGTGCTGTCCATGCCCGCCTTCCCCAGTCGAAGGAAAACGCGTGATGATCACATCCGGTTTGAAATTACGAATGATCCACACGACATCGGATAGAACTTTCTGCCTGTCCCAAAAGTTAAAGGTCTCTTCCGGCGATTTGGTATAACCAAAATCGATCGCACGGGTAAAAAATTGTTCCGCGCCATCGATCCTCCGGGCGGCAAGTAATTCCTGCGTCCGGATGATGCCTAATAGTTCGCTTTGTTCGCTTCCGATCAGGTTCTGTCCGCCGTCGCCTCGGGTGAGCGCGAGATAACCCGTTCGCAAATATCGATGATTGGCGCAATAGGCGAGTACAGCCGTATTTTCATCGTCCGGATGCGCCGCAATATATAATACGCTGCCGAGGACGTTCAGTTTTTTCATCGCCGCTTGTATCTGCGCGGCGTCCGGATTGGAATTTAGCTGAGCATACAGTGGCTCCAAAAGAAGGTTGAGACAGAACAAACCTCCGGTAAAAAAAAGGCAAAATGATTTCATGTGCTTCTTTAAATGATTGAAAAGTGGTTGGGTTTATTTACGATTCAAGCCTTGTGATGTTACATATTCCGGACAAAAAAATCAAACCCGATGATGATCCGCGCGCCAGTTTTTGATTGCTTTTTTGATATCGTCCTGGCTCATATTCTCGTCGGCCGCTCTTTTTGCAAGTTCGATAAATTCCTCATCCTTGGCGAAACGCAAAGCGATGACCTGCGATATATGGAGGCGCGGGTCGAGTAGTTTTTCCGTCAAAACAAAGTGACGGAGATTTTCTTCGGCCCGGATAGCTCTGTCCTGGGCACGGAGGGCGAACAGTCTCGCATAAAAATAAACCGATGAGAGAACAAGGAATGCAATAACCATCATGGCGGCATCCAGACGTCCGTGTCCATAGGAGAGCGTGTGTTTGAAATGGACGATGGAACCGGCGCCTAAAACCAGCAAAAGCAGAAATGTAAAAATGTGGAACAAAGGAACAAGCCTGCGGTGATTTGAATAATTTTGATCTTTCATGACAACTCCAATGGATATGGTTGTATTCGTCGCAATCTAATCAAATACGATGACAGCCTAAAGATACCAATTAGTACTTATATATACAACATGACAAAACTGCGACGGTACAAATGATCCGAACAAATCCTCACGCCTTTTTGTTCTGATTCTCCAAATAGTGATCGATTGACAGTTTACCGGAACCATAAACGGTTACGAGGGCTAACAGAAATAAAACCAAAGCGGAGAATTCCAGCGATTGATCTTTGGCAAAAAGTCCCTCTTTCAAATGTATCAAAAAAACGGCGCCGAAAAGGACCGGCAGTTGGATCGCTGCGCCAACCCGCGAGATCATTCCGATCGCCATCAAAAGGCCTCCGGCGACATGCGCCATGGCTACATAATGGACGACCAACGTATTCCAGGCGCTGTAATTGCCTGCGACCATTACCAATGAGGCGACATAGTCCGGTTGCCACAAAAAATAAATTCCTTTAACCAGTAACCCAATTCCCAGGTAGATTCGCATCAGGTCAAAACACCAATCGCGACGTTGGTCGATCCAGTTCACGATCTCTTTCATGTTTTTCATACGCTCCTCCGTTTGGTTAAAGGAAGGTTAATGAATTATTGATAGATTGACAGGCTAAACCGGTCATTGTTTTAGACCTTTCTGTCTTTCATGACGAAACTGACATTTCAAGCGCGGAAATATCCTTGAGCGGATCTTCTTTGACTATGAAAACTCATTTTCCCTTTTCAATCTCGACGTTCATTTCTTTGAATGCGCCCCATCCGCCGGCAACGGAGTACACATTTTTGTAACCCATTTTCTGCAGGTTATCCGCAGCCAAAACGGACCGGAATCCGCCACCGCAATACAGATACAGCGGCTGTTCCATATTGGGATATTTTTTCTCGATGTCGCGTTCGATAATGCCCTTTCCCAGATGTTCCGCGCCTTTGACATGGCCGGCGGCAAATTCGCTTTCTTCGCGAATGTCGATCAGCGCAGCGCCGGCTTCAAATGCTTCCAAAGCCGTTAGAGTTGAAGTCTCTTTGATATTTTTCTTGGTTTCTTCGATAAGTTTTAGGAATGCCGGGGAGTGGTGTTTCATGACTAAAATTCTCCGTGTTTATTCGTCAAATCCGTTTCATCCGTGTTCAACTCTTCACCACAGTTTTTTGATCTGATCGTCCAGTCCGAGATATTCCCAGCGCTGCAGTGCGATCGGCACATTGCCGTTGACCATCAGATAGTCATGGAATGCCCGGAGGTCGAATTTTTCTTTTAACTGCAGGCGAGCGTCCGAGAGGAATTGGTGGATCTGCAGTTTACCGATCTGATAAGTGATCGCCTGTCCGGGATTGTAGGCAAAAAAACCGGCTTCGGCTTCTGCGGTTCCACGGTCCATGGGAACGGTTCGTGCCAAATAGTCGCCCGCCTGTTTAACGGAAAAATTACCCAGCGCCAATTGGATATCAACTTCCACACGCAGGGCGCGCAGCCGCATGAATCGGTAAATGGTTTCTCGGGTATGCGGTTTGTTGTCAAACAAACCGAATTGAAGCAGCATTTCTTCGACATAAAAACCGATGCCTTCATTGGCGTCGGAATCAAAATAATTCTGCCGCAGCGGGTTCGGGTTCTTCCAGGAACGTACCATCTGAAAATAATGACCCGGAACGCCTTCGTGTACGATGATCGGGCGGGGATCTTTGGCAGTTGCAAAATAGAAAAAAGGAAGATCGGGAGAAGGATCGGGAATGTAGTGATACCCGGGTTCATTAAGCCGTGATACGGAAGTCATATCATTTGGCACGCCCATATAGGTGAATGGCTTCAGATAATCGGGGATAGGCGCATTCCAATAAGGCTTGACCCATGAAGGGACACTCATGATATTTTTCTCCTCCAGGAATTTTCGTATCGATTCTTCATCAAGCCTTTCTTGTTCGATCTGATCTTCGATAGTTTTAAAAATCGGATCGGCCGGTATGCCGGAATTTTTCTGTATCTCAAATCCTTCAAACGAGACCGATCTTTCCCATTCCAGGCGTCCTTGCAAAAGCAGTTCCTCCGGTGTATGGGGGATTAGGGCGATATTCTTCAGGAAATATAAATAGGCCTCACGGCCTACACTGAAATTTTTTGTCATGCCGTTTTTCTTTGATTCAAGCCATGAAGCGTAGTCTTCGAGCGCGTTAATGGCTGCGATATTGTTTTGATCCAGCTCGGAATGAAAACGCATGTCGCATGATTTCTTAAGCGCCCCGACCGACTCATTCATCTTCTTTCGGATATCTTTCAAATTATCCAGCGCGATCTCTGCAAAAGGAAGAATGGGCTGCGTCAAATTGACTTTGGCGTGGCCGATGGTTGCCGGAAATGAATTGATGCGGATAATGATATTTTTGATCCGTGTTTCCGTCATCGGGGACGAGATAAGAAGCAGTTCGTACAACGCCCCCAGTGTCTGGTGGCAATAGAAGTCGGGGTTCAAATAGGGTTCTTGCAGAATATCCAATTGCCAGTGAACCCGTTCTACTGCGGAACGGAGGAGAAGATAATCCACGCTGTCGCTTCGTGTTCTCAAACCGGTCTTAAGCGACTGTAACCGTTTGTTGAATTTTACATAGTCTTCCTTCTGGGCTTTCAAAGCCATAGCGGAAAAATCCGGAAACCATCCGTCCGGCCTTTCCACCCGCATGATATCGTCGCCGGAACAGGGCTGTGTCCGCGCGCGCCAGGCGAAGAATTCTTTGGAAAAATTCTGAAGGTCCGGGTTGGAGATCGCCGATTGGGAAGACGCGGCCGAATCCGCAACGAGAAAAAGTATCAGGACAAATGTCCATAGACGGGGCAAAGGGGCTATCATAAATGACCTCCGTAAATTAAAAATTTCTTGCGGTGGAATTCTGTATGATTCGGTCTGATTGGTAGTTAAAGCTAAACCAAAAAAGTAACGTTATCAAACAAAAAAAAAGGGCGGACCCGCATTCCGCCCTTTGAACTCATTATTTATTCTTATAATTACGCTTTTGTTGCATCGCGATCTTTTTCCACCGGAGTTTTTCCGCACGCGCAGCATTGGCGTCCTGGCGAAGCGCAAGATATCGGATCTCTTTTTGCATTTTGATATAGTTTCTGAACCGGCCGGGATCAAGGCTTCCGTCGTCCAGCGCAGCGCGAACGGCGCAGCCGGGTTCCGACTCATGTTTGCAATCGCGGAAACGGCATTGCCGGGCCAGCGATTCGATATCTTCAAACGTATTACCAAGACTATCCGAACCGCTCCAGAGCTGGAGTTCCCGCATTCCGGGCGTATCGATCAGGAGCCCGCCGCCGGGGAGAATGAACAATTCTCTCCGGGTGGTCGTGTGTTTCCCTTTGCCGGATTCTTCGCGAACCTCCTGAACGTTCTGCACCGCATCACCGATCAACGCATTGATGATCGTGGACTTGCCAACGCCGGATGAACCCAGTAGCGATGCGGTTTTCCCTGCTGCAATATGCGATCGGATCAAGTCCATTCCCTGATGATGCAGTGCGGATAAGATGTGGACAGGGGTTGCGGGCGCTACCGCTCGGACCGCCTCATATTTTTCCTGTGCATCGGAGCATAGATCGGCCTTGTTAAGCAGAACTACCGCCTCGGCGCGGCTTTGTTCCGTCAGCAAGAGATAACGTTCGATCCTTCGTAAATTAAAATCCTCGTCCAGGCCGGACACGATAAATACCGTGTCGATATTGGCGGCGATGATCTGTTCTTCCGTGGTAGTACCGGCAACTTTTCTGGAGAACTTGGTTTTACGCGGCAACACGGCATGGATCAACGCAAACCGATCTTCCGGAATGACATGCATCGCGACCCAGTCGCCGACGGCGGGAAAATCTTCGCGCCGCTCCGCTTCAAACCTGAATTTGCCGGTAATTTCACCCGACAGTTCGCCGTGTTCGGTATATATTTCATACCGTTCCTTATGTTCGACCGCGATACGTCCGGCGGTGAAGTTTTGAGAACGGTACGTTTCAAAATGATTCTCAAAAAATGAGTTCCATCCTATCGATGTTAAATTCAAAGGAATATCCTCCGTTTAATTTAGAATAGTGTTTATCAGTTACGGAAGATCGGGAATGGAAAGGGATTTGATGCGGAAAGAAAATGACAAGCTGCGATGGGCCTTTTTACAAAAGCATCCCATCGTTTCGTAGTTGAGACATTTACATCCTTCTCAGGACCAGATCATTACTCCGTAACTGAGCAGTTTAATGGTGAACGGACAATGACGGCAAGCATAGACACTCCTTCTGTTAGTCTGGAATAGGTTAGCAAAGTAAGGGAATGAAAGCAAATAAAAAATCTAATTCGTATACATGAACAAAAAATATAGCAAAAGAATATAGATTCCTGTCATAGACGCGGCATCCAGATTATTGACGGATTTTTCCTGTTCCAGATACTGATGCAGCGTGTGAAATAATGGGAACAAAAGCAGCATCAGAAGGCACGTCGAAATATTGATCGGTATCGAGTAGGCAACGTCGCCCGTAGCCAAGCCGGTAATACCAATAACAAGCAGGGCGAAAGGCAGCAGCAGGAACATGACCTGCGTTAATCCGCCGAAAACGTTGCTCAAAGCGATGCCGAGTTCGCCTCTCTGATGCGATTTGTAAACGATGATGTATTCGCTGATGCCGGCAAAGAACGCCAGCAGCGCCGCCGTCGGGATCGTCGGCAGGCCGATGCTGTTCAGCGCCGTTTCCGCAAAACCTCCGATGCTGTCGCCGCCGCAATACGCGCCGACAACGCCGAGCAGGAACATAAGTCCGATCCCTTTCCAACTGGTGTCGTGGCCCAAATTTTCAGGATCCGGGGGAACCGATTCCGCATCGTCCTTGCCTTCGCCGTAATAACGCACCAGCATCACAATGTAATACACGTAGATGACGATCAGAATGAGGCCGATCAGTATCAAGTCAATGCCTTCAAATTTGGTGCGTGACATTTCCACGCGCATCACCATCATGACCAGGCCGATGATCAGTGTGATCGCGCTGCCTGCGATGAGTAATTCGCCCCCTGCGCGTGTGAGGGATTTAGGCATGGTATAACAGCCTTCATGATCCTTGGGAAGGAAAAAAGAGTAGATCGAGTAGGCCAGAGCATTATTAAAAATGGTCACGATCGTAGTAACGTAGGCGGCCAGCGGATCGATTTGAACCAGAAAGGCGATGACGACGAATTCCGGCAGCGTGCTGAGAAGTGAACCGACCGTTCCGGATATAAAACCGTCCCATTTGAACCGTGCGCCGATCCTCTCGACGCCGATGATAAAACCCTCGCAGGATCCTTGTAATATTAACATGCCGGCGATCAACTGAAAGACGGCAAATTCTATCTCATATTGGGCCACCGAAACGACATTGAACAGGTTATTGTAAAAGACCATCGCCCACATGGCCATACCTGCGCCCATAAACCGCTGCCACATCGTAATGCCGCGGTATTGCGCTTCCAGTGCACGCATCGCCGTTGAAAGCCACACTTTCTTTTTCGGTAATGTGACGCGGATGCCCTTGAGCCGCTGAACCATGAGTTCTTCCAGCGCTCTTTTCAGCTGAGGCGATTCCGCAACGGCCACATCAAATGAAGCTTTGTTGATTTTCCAGATCACCATATCCGTTTCTGCCGTCACGGTGGCTGTGCGCTTGTCGCCTGTCAGTAGCGCGATCTCTCCGACTACGCTGCCGGCGCCTACGTGCCAAAGATCGATCACCTCGGTGCGTTGGACGCGCGCCAAGCCGTGTTCAATGAAATACAGCGCATCGCCTTCATCGCCCTGACGAATGATGACCGTTCCTGCCTGAACCTTCTCTTGCTCAACATGGGGAATGAGCGACAATATCTCCTCGGGCGGGAGTGCCCGAAGGATCTCAATACGGCTCAGGCGCTCCAGCACTTCCGATTTGGGATGTTTCTTTGTTGAAGGCGGTTTGTCGGTTTTACTCATAATCGAAGTTCTTTGATTTAACGATGATCGAATTTATTTTTAGGCGGTCTTTTCCCTAAAGAAAACTATCATGTCCGTGGAAACGGATTCTTTACCTAGTTGACGCAATAAGGTCGTGATCTGTCCGCGGTGATAGCTGGAATGATTCACGACATGTCTCATCATTTGCCATAACAGGTTCGAAAATGGATCGCCTTTGATGTTTTGATAAGCTATTTCTTTGTTGAGATCGCTTTCAGCCAAACTCCGGACAAAATCTATTAGATCCCGATTTAAATCGTTCCAAATGGATTGCAGGGAGGCGAACGACGACGTATCCCAATTTTCCGGCCATTTAGACGGGGAAACGCCTTTCCAACGCGACAGCCATATCCATTCAGCTGAGATCATATGCTGCATGGTCTCCCGAACGGACGGAAAACTGCTTTCTATCTCGCGTCCAAATTCATCCGGAGATAAACGTCGCACCGCCTCAAACATCCTTTTATTAGCCCATTCATTATAGGCGTATAGTTCACGGATCTCTGTCAGCATACAGATACCTTTTTCTTGAGTTGATCGGTTACGTGAATTCAATCCAAAAAAACTTCTCTTTCTTGCGAACTCGGGAGCCGGCATGATTCTTTTTTCCCGAATATCCGGTATCGGTTACCGGCCACGATG
>CAZHUW010000031.1:0-23449 GCA_964535295.1 uncultured Bacteroidota bacterium | reverse complement strand
TCCATCGGCGTTCCCAGAATGACCGTAAAACCGTGGTCTTTGCCGTATTTATTAATAAAATTACTGATGTCCTGAAAGATCGGTTCCAGTAATTGTGCCTGCCGCTGCTGAAGCTGTTGTTGGTGTCCTTGTTGAATTTGATAAAACTCATTCTGCTTTTTCTGGAATTTTTCGATTTGCGGGGCGAGCGCCTGCTGGGTCAGTACTTTCAGTTTGTTCTGCAGATCGGCGTCCATGGTTTGCAGTTCTTTATAACGCCCTTCAAGTTCTTGCTGAGCTTGAGCCGACTCCATCTGCATTCGCTGATTTACGGCCATCGCCGGTTTATATTGCGCCAGCAATACGTCGGATTTGACGAAACCGATTTTTACATTGCCGTGGCCGAATTGGACGGTCAGCAAATAGATCACGGCTATCAGGGACAATCCTGCGGCCGCGAAGAACGCGTAGGTCAGGTTTGTCGTTTTGTCGTTGGGCATTTCATTGGACATGATGGTCTCCTTTTAAGTTATTGAATACTGATCTTTTTGTGTTGTGTTGCGATCAACTGGCTGATGTTCATCAGCACAGGATAGGCTTCGACGTCCTCGGCAATAGTCGGTACGTCGGCCGATTTCACGGCAATAGCTTTACGTTCGTCAAAAACAATGAATTTGAATTTGCAGCGTTCAAAGAGTTCGATCAACTGAGTGTGAAGGAAAGGGTTCGCGAATACCGATTCGACCGCGTTCTTATCGTAATCGGAAAAAATGATACCGTGTTTTTGATACGAATATTTTTTCGAGTGGAAAACCGCCGGTGCGTAGAATTCTACGTCAAGCGATTCCCGTATATCCGCCTGCGGGTTCACAATCGCCATATTAAAAGGCTGCCCGACGCGGAGCGCAATGGTAAGGAGCGCCTGTTCGCCGATAATGGTTTTTCGGTCGGCAAATTCTTTACCGAGGTAGACCAGCGATGCCCGGATTTCGGTCTCGCCGTCGTGAACCGTAAAACTGTATCCGCGTTCCGTTACGATCTTTGAATTCTGGAAATATTCTCTTTGAAAATGGGCCAGGCTGGATCCGTTGGTGATCGAAGCGATCTTAAAAATGTCCAGCACATCGCGGTCGTCAAGGGTCAGTACCCAAAATTTCTTAAGAAACCATGCGAGGACGGCGACCACGGCCGCGAAACTGACGAGAAGCCACAGGGCTTTATTCTCTCCCCGCGCGGCGAGCATTACCGTATTGCCGATAAGGTAAAAACCGATCACGATAAAGGCCAGCACAGCAAGAAAAGCCATCGTTTTCCGAAGAAATGAGAATCGTTGGATTTGAAAATTAATGAGTGTCAATGGGATGGGTCGTTTGCCGACGTTTGGGTTTTGCCGAATTTCTTTTCTTCGCCGCGGATCAGACGCGCGATGTTTTCACGGTGTGTGTACGTGATCAGCAGGGCGACGATAAAACTGAACCATAAGAGATGTACGGAAATGTCACGATCCAGAAAAAACCGCTGGATCATCACGTTGGCCGGAAAGAACCACACGCCGATGATCGATCCCAAGGAAACGTAGCGGAATAGTGCGAAAACGATCAGGAATACCATAAAACATATTCCAACCTCAGCCGGCGCGACGCCCAGTACGGCGCCGGTCACCGTCAGCACGCCTTTGCCGCCTTTAAAACCGAAAAATATCGTCCAGATATGACCTGCGACCGCGGCAACGCCTGCCAGGATACGGACCAGCGTTTCATCTATAAAGTTCATATTCACATCCGAGTAAAATAGCGAGGTCAGGATCATCGCAGCACAAAAACCTTTGGCCAGGTCGATCAGCGCCACCACGGCGCCCCATTTGGCGCCCAAAAGACGAATGGCGTTGGTCATACCGGCGTTCCCGCTGCCGGTAGTGCGGACGTCAACACCTTTAATCATTCGCGAGAGAATGATGCTCGGGGAAATGGAGCCAAGCAGGTACGACATAATAAGAATAATCACGAGTGAAACCATGGCGCTGTCTCTTGAGTTGCAATTATTGAATCGGCTCCCATAATACAAAAAGAGAATTCGAAATTCAATAAAAATGCTTTTTGTTACCGTCAACGGAAACAGGCAATGTTGCCGGAGCCTTGATAAACAAGGGCCAGAGCCAAGAAGCACTTGATTCTTTGGCCAAAAAAAATTACAATGAAATCGTATGAAAAATCTCACGATCACATCCGTCTGCCCGCTTTGTCATCAATCGCTGTTTCCGTTTAACCAGATATATCACGGCGAAAAACGTTGGCATATGCGTCTGCTCTGTAAGAACGAGTCGTGCAATTATAATTATCAGTTCGATCTGAGCATGTCAAAGCGTGTATTTGATATATTTGAAATGGATTTTCTTTACTCCGTTGATGAACCTTATGTGCTTGAGCAGACCAGCGGCTATCATCATATCAGCCTGTTCATCATGTATGTGATACAGATGTTGGGGCGCACGTCGCTGCGATTCCTGGAAGAACACTTGAATTTCAAAGACGCAGGCCTGGAGCCTTACCTGCAGAGTCTTTCGGAGGATGATCTGATAGGATTCGATGGAAAGTATTCGCAGATATCGGAACGGGGCGAGCGGCTGCTGCAGGCGGCACTGACGCAAAAACAGGAGGATTTCGTACGGCGCCGTCACCAGGATTTTCACGGCATGGTTGGCAAATTGACGGATATGTTGATGCGCGAGGACATTGGCGCTTTCAATGTTGAGCGTTCAAAGCTGGAGCATGTTGCTCTGGATCTTTCTCCGATCGACCTTTCCGGCCGTGTAATAAAACACGCCAATTTGAGAAAGATCAATCTTTCCAAATCCAAATTTGAGCTCTGTTTGTTCGAGCAGTGCAATTTCAATTCGGCTGCCATGAGCGAGAGCAATTTCAAAAAAGCCCATTTTGTAGATTGCCAGATCCAGCGCGCGGATATGAGGCAGGCCGACCTGGCATCCGCTATCTTTGAGAAATCCTTTCTGGTCGAATGCGAAATGTCAGCGGTCAACGCGTTTCATACCAGTCTTAAGCAATGCAACCTCCGGTCGAGCAATATGTCGCACGCGAATCTCAGGGCGGCCAACTGTACGCAATCGGATCTGACGCGCTGCAACCTTAAAGGGTCGGATTTGACCGGCGCTAATCTCTGGGAAACCGTGCTGAACGAAGCGGATTTTGACGGATGCGAATTGAACAAGGTTCAGATCAGCGTCGAAACGAAATTCCTTGATGCGCGCGGCCTGATGTCGGCCAAAAATGTGACCAAGCAGTTATGGGAAAAATTACAGATCCAGAACAAAAGCCTTCCGGATTATGACCAATACCGCCGAAACCATCTGAGACAGCGCGGATAACTGAACGCAACGCAACCCGGATCGATCCATGAAAGTCATTTGGTTTTCCGAAATAAAATGGAATTTTCTGACCCACCGTCATCACCACCTGATACGCCATTTCCCGGACGATTGGGAGATCTTGTTCATAGAGAATTTTGCGCTGGGAAAAAAAAGTCATTTTATTCCGCGCCGGGAAGGACGGGTGACCTACGTGACACTTCCGATCTTTAAAGGAACAGAGTACCCGTTTGTCAATGCGCTGCAATGTAATCGTTTTTTTCGGGGACTCGTCAATTTCAAACTGCTTTTGTGGACGAAATGGATATTGCTTATTACCGGTTTTGCTTCATCCGATCGGGTCGTTTTTACGTCGAATATCTTTTTTGCCGACATACTCAAACGCCTTAAGAAAAAGTTGCTGATCTACGATTGTAACGATTACCCTATGGGGTTTTCGGGCGCATTGCAGATCACGGAAATGTATTTTGAAAAAACAGCTCAGCAATCGGATGCGGTTGTGGCGGTTTCGGATCAATTATTGGAGGATATCCGGCACTTCAAATCTGACAACGGTTTTGTGATAGGTAACGGCGTTGACTACGAACTTTTTGCGAATGATAATACGGAAGTGCCGGATGAACTGAAACCGATAACAAGACCTATTGTGTTCTATGCAGGCGTGGTATCGGACTGGTTCGATTTTGATCTCGTCGGGAAAATAGCGATGGAACCGGTTTCGGTAGTGATCGTCGGCCCGGTGATATCGCCGAACGTGCGGGCGGATGTGGAAAGATTATCGGCGTTACCCAACGTTCATTTTCTTGGGATGAAAAGGCACGATGAACTGCCGGCGTTTATCCGGGCATCGCATATTTGTATGATCCCGTTTAAGAAAACACCGCTTATCGAACGCTTCAGCCCCAATAAGATGTATGAATATCTTGCAGCCGGGAGGCCGGTTGTGACCCTGGATTATACGGAAGAGATCCGGCGCCTGCGGTCGTATATTTATGTTGCCGCCACGGGGGATGAATTTGTTGAACTCGTTCGAAGAAGTCTCGGAGAAAAACCGGATGAAACCGGTTTACGTCAGATCGCTTTCAAAAACAGCTGGAAGAGCCGTTCGAATGAGGTAGCCGAGCTTGTAAAAAGTTTGGCGGAGAAAAAACAATCATGATGAAAAAACACACGGTCCTTTTTCTTTTTTTTCTGTTCGTTTTTATCCTCACCGCCGGCGGGCGCATCGCGTCGAGTGATGAAACGGCATTCTTTCTGGAGACTCAGAGTCTTGTGGAACACGGCACTTTGGCGATTCCGGATTCCATCGTTCATAACGGTTCGTACGGCAAGGACGGACGATTTTATGTTGGAGGCGGTATCGGGTACACCCTCGTATCCGTCCCTTTTTATGCTGTTGGGAAATGGTGTGCGACGCTATTGCCGGTACCGGAGGTCTACCAAATCTTTATCCTCAAAGGTTTTTTTTCGCTGGCCAATCAAATCATATGCGCGCTGATCGGCTTGTTGTTTTTTGTTTATTGCCGCCGGCTTGGCTATTCAGCTAAATTGTCTTTTTTTCTTACAGCGGCTCTGTTATTCAGCACAAATTTATTTCCGTACGCAAAATCCTCAATGCGGGAACCTCTGCTGACACTGTGCCTTCTTGGCGCTGCCTATGGACTTTTTGTTTACAGAACGGAACGCAAGATCAAATATCTTCATCTGGCAGGATTTGCTTTATTCTATTTGTTGAACACAAAAATCTCATTTATCGTTGTATTGCCATTATTCGCTATCTACTTCATTTTGATCTGCAGCCCGGAGGTTTTCACTTTCCGAGGTTTGGTTCCGATTTTCAGAAACAGAATGTTCTGGAAGGACGGGTCGGTGTTGATCGTCTGGATCGCCGCCGCAGGCGTGGTTATCGGTCTGATCAATTATGCGCAATTCGGCAACATCTTCTCCTCTGGCTATACCGGTAAACCGCAGCCGTTCAACAATCCCCTGGGTCGCGGTTTATTCGGATTGTTGCTCAGCCCCGGCAAGAGTTTTTTTATTTATGCGCCGATAACCATTCTCATCTTCTGGGCGGCGGTAAAATGGTATCGCCGTTTTCCGAAAGAGGCTATGTTCTTTGTTCTATTATTCCTGGTCATGCTTTTCCTGCACGCCAAATACTTCGCCTGGGCCGGTGACGGTAGCTGGGGGCCCAGATACCTGATCCCGCTGATACCGTTCTTCATTTTGCCTCTCGGCCTGCTGTTTCAAAATTCTTTGGAACAAAGGAAAAAATTGTATAAATTTGCTGCGATTTTATTGTTCGGGATCGGATTTCTGATTCAGTTAGGCGGAACGAGTATATATCTGGGCAGCTATCTGCGCTATATCGGCGAATTCCCGTACACAAGGGATTTTTCGGATCCGGAGTTTTTGTATAAGAGCCGTTACGAACCGGCCTATTCGCCGGTCATAGGGCACTGGAAGCTTTTGGGCGTCTCCGTTCAAAAACATTTGACCGGCGAGATCGGAAAGATCGAGATCACCGATTCACAAAAACGCATTCCTCTTTCCGATCCGAACGCCGTGATTTATTTAATTGACTATTGGTTCATGTATATGTTCTATGCCGGAATTAAAATGGGTTGGGTGCTTTTTTTGGTGAGTTGCAATTTTTTCGCCGCGGCGGCTGCAGGATTCGGCGTTTATAAAACCATTGTGAAAGCCGAAGGTGCGCGTGGTTAAGATCCTGGTCATCGTTCCGGCCTACAATGAAGAAATGAATATTGCCGCGGTTGTTCGGGATATTATCGATGCGCGCAAACTATTGGCGGACACGATACTGGATGTAGCGGTGGTCAATGACGGTTCTGCGGACAATACGCTGAAAGCCGCCGAAGCCACGGAGGCGGTCGTGATCGATCTGCCGTATAACCTGGGCATCGGCGGCGCGGTTCAGACAGGTTTTCGTTATGCCGTTGAGAATGGTTATGATATCGCCATACAGATCGACGGCGACGGACAGCATGATCCGAAATTCCTGCCGGCTTTGATTACGCCCATTCTGGCAGGAAGTCATGACGCAGTGATCGGATCACGTTTCCTTGATACAGAGCGAACGGGTTTTCAATCTACTTTTCTTAGGCGTATCGGAATCAAGGTGTTTGAATGGATCAATTCGATCATCATCGGTCAGAAGATCACCGATAATACTTCGGGATTCCGCGCATTCAATAAAAAAGCGATCGCGCTTTTGTCCCAAGAATATCCGGCCGATTATCCGGAACCGGAAACGGTGATCATGTTGGGGTTAAGGAAATTCAGGATCGCGGAGATCCCTGTGATCATGAAAGAAAGGCAGGGGGGACGCTCATCCATTCATTCGTGGGTTTCAGCGTATTATATGGTCAAAGTGCTTTTGGCTATTTTTGTCAACGTATTTAAAAAGAAAAACTGATGGATCAAGAAACGATCGAGATCTGGCGTATACAGGTTGTGGCCATTATCTTCAGCCTTTTGGTCATGCTGTTCATTTTCGAATTGATACGACGGAAGAAATTACGCGAAAAATATTCTCTGATCTGGTTCAGCGCCGGTATGGTGATGATCCTTTTTTCCGTCTGGCGGGATCTGCTCGATCGCGTTGCACATTGGTTGGGTGTCGGGTATGCGCCCGCGCTGCTTTTCCTGGTTGCGCTCTTCTTCGGGATGGTTCTGATGATCCATTTTTCAGTGGTCATTTCGGACCTGACAGAGAAAAACAAAACACTGGCACAGGACATTGCGCTGCTGAAAGCGGAGCTCAGAAAGAAAAAAGCGGATGAACGTTAATCACTCTGAATACTGGGACCGCATATACCGGGAGGAGCGGCCGCGCTGGGACCTCGGCGGCGCAACGCCGGTTTTTGAAAACTGGCTTAAAAAAAGAAATTCCTTCGGCACGGGGCGGATCGCGATATTGGGGTGCGGCAACGGTCATGATGCGTTACTTTTTGCGGAGAACGGATTTGAGGTGACGGCAATCGATTTTGCGGAAGAGCCGCTGCGGTATCTGGAAAGCAATATTCCGGCGCATCAGAAGAACATCCGGCTGTTGAAAGAGGACCTGTTCCATCTGCCGGATAAATATGAAGGTTATTTTGATTTTGCTTTGGAATATACCTGTTATTGTGCGATCGATCCTGAACGGCGTGACGAATACGTTGAAGCCGTATCACGATTGCTCAAACCGCAGGGGGTCCTCATCGCTTTATTTTTTCCGACCGACGGACGGCCCGGTGGACCGCCGTATGCGGTGCGCGGTCAAGAGATTGAAGAAAAATTTACGCACCGGTTCAAGTTCATCACGGATGAAATACCAAATGAATCGGTTCCGAAAAGACTAGGAAAGGAGCGTTTTGTTGTATTCGAGAAAAATTAAGTACGTCATGCCGGTTCTTGCTTTTCTTTCTTGTCGTCCATCTATGACCGAGGAAGAATCAAGGATTGCGGGCCTCATTCAACTTCATCAGAAAATGCGTCCGAGTTTTGAAATACAGGATGCCTATAAGTTGCTTTATCAAGGGAATTTGGGTATTGAACATATTATGGGCGATACGGTTGCGGCCAAGGAATATCTGGAATACGAAATGTCAACGATCATTGAAACGGAATTTCCGGAAGAGTCTCTGATCGAGAATGTGTCCGTCGATTCGTCAATTGTAAGGATTAATTTACGTCCTTTTAAGCGGCTAGGCCTGAAAACGGAACAGTTATGGCGAACTATGGTGGTTTCGTCCCGACTTTACCCTAAGGTCGATGAAAGATTCATCCACAGCTGGCAATTGTGCCTTAAGCTTTGCGAAGACAGAGCGCTTTCTTTTGATATTGACAAAGTCCGGCTTTTCGAAGACCAAATGAAAAGCAATAATTACCGCAGTGCGCATCACTCAAACAATTATATGGACACCTATAAGCCGGCGTACCGTGTTGTGATGATCAGTGAATTCAAGAAATTATTTCAATTATCATATTAATCAGAGAGGATCCTAGTGGAAGAAGAGTTACTCAAGACCCGGAGGGAAAAATTAGATAAATTGCGCGCGATGGAGATCGAGCCGTATCCATATAAGTTCGAGCGGCAGTATTTTTCAAAGGAGTTGCTGGAGCAGTTTGATGCGCTTGGCGTAAAAGACGACAGTCAGCTGGAAAGCCCGGATGCGGTTCGTGTGCAGGTATGCGGGCGGATCATGTCCCTGCGCAGTAAAGGAAAGACCGCGTTCGCGCATATTCTTGATCCTCACGGTAAGATACAGATCTATGCCCGAAAAGATGCGCTCGGGGAAAAAATGTATGAAGCTTTCAGTAAATTGTTTGACCTTGGCGATATTATCGGCGTCAAGGGCATTCTCTTCAAGACTCATACCGGCGAGATCACGATCAAGGCCGAAGAGATCACACTGCTTTGCAAAAGCCTGCGGTATCTGCCCGCGGGCAAGGAGAAGGTGCTTGAAGACGGAAGCGTGGAGCGGTACAGCGACGTGGAAGACAAGGAATTCCGTTACCGTCAGCGTTATGCGGATATGATCATGCACCCCGAAGTGCGGGGCGTTTTTGTTAAACGGAGTAAGATCATTTCGGCGATACGGCAGTTCCTGAATAAAAGGGATTATCTTGAAGTGGAAACCCCGATCCTTCAGCCGTTGTACGGCGGAGCTTCCGCGCGGCCTTTCGTGACGCACCATAATGCGCTGGATGTGAAGTTGTACATGCGTATCGCATTGGAACTGTATTTGAAACGTCTCATTGTCGGGGGATGTGAACGCGTGTATGAGATATCGAAGATATTTCGTAATGAAGGCATGGACCGTTTCCATAATCCGGAATTTACCATGCTGGAATTTTATGAAGCATACTCGGATTTTTATGATCTGATGGCGCTGACGGAAGAAATGTTGTCGTTTGTGTGCCAGCAAGTTAACAGCTCCACACTGATCCAGACGATGGGACATACGGTCAATTTTGCGCCGCCGTACGAAAGGCTGAGCATGTTCGATGCGATAAAAAAATATGTGAACCTGGATGTATCGGAAATGGCCGAAGAGGCTTTGCGCGCCGAATGCAGAAAAATGGAGATCCCGCTGGAGAAATCATGGGATCGAGGCAAGATCATTGATGAGATATTCAGCGCTAAGGTGCAGGAACATCTGATCCAGCCGGTTTTTATTATGGAACAGCCGATCGAAATATCCCCTCTGGCAAAGAAGCATCGATCCAAGAAAGGCGTCGTTGAGAGATTTGAATTGTTCATTCTCGGAAGCGAAGTGGCCAATGCGTTCAGCGAATTGAATGACCCGATCGACCAGCGCCAGCGGTTCGAGGCGCAGATGGGTTTGCGTGCGCGGGGGGACGAAGAGGCACAGATGCTGGATGAGGATTTTCTTAGGGCTATTGAATACGGGATGCCGCCGACGGCAGGGGAAGGCATCGGAATTGACCGTTTGGTCATGATGATGACCGATCAGGAATCGATCCGCGATGTATTGTTCTTCCCGACGATGCGCCCGGAGTAGTTTTTTTAGATTTGCTAGATTTTCTGAATCCGGCAAATCTTTATTCGGTTTGTTAATCAATTTTGGTTCGCGTAAATTACAAGGCGTGAAGTATATTAAACCAAAAAATAATTTCTTTGTGACTTTTGCGCTTTTTTGCGGCAAGAAGTAAATTATGGCCTCATTCAAGAATCTGATCATCATCGTTGCTGAAGCCCTGCTCATCGACAAATTCGGAAGGAAAGTACTGACCTTTTTTTCCGGTATGGGCGAGTCGATGATACTTTTGTTCTTCGCCGTGAAAAATCTGCAGTACGTCTTCCGCGACCGCAAACTTGTTCTGGAACAAATGGTCATTGTCGGAGTCAATTCCATCCCGCTGGTCATCGTATCGGCTACTTTTGCAGGAATGGTGAGCGCGGTGCAGGCAGGGTATCAATTAGAAGGCTTCGGTTCTCCCAATATGTTCCTCGGATCGGCCACGAGCCGCGCCATAACCACAGAATTGGCACCGGTTCTTACGGGTTTGGTTTTGTCGGGGCGATTCGGCGCTTCTATTGCCGCAGAAATTGGGACGATGAAAGTAACCGAGCAAATTGATGCTCTGGAAACGCTGGCGATCGATCCCATTCGGTATCTTGCGACCCCGCGGCTTTTAGCAGGCCTTATCATGCTTCCGATCCTCATTATCTTTGCTGATTTCATCGCCATCGGCGGCTCCATGTTCGTCGGTTATGTATCGATGAACGTAGCGCCTGAAGCTTTTCTTGCCAGCGTACAGCGGTTTATGGTGTTGAGCGATTTTTTTGCAGGCCTTGTGAAAGCGCTTCTATTTGGCGGTTCTACGGCGCTGATCGGATGTTACGTCGGATTTGCGACGGAAGGCGGCGCGGAAGGAGTGGGCCAGGCAACGATCCGTGCGTTCGTCTTATCGTCCGCAGCGATCCTGGTCAACGACTACGTGGTTGCGTCGATATTCTTCTTATAGCAATGAACAATGAATAATGTGAAATGAATTAATGATTCAATGACTCAATTTCCTCATGATCCAAATCAGTAAATTACATAAGTCTTTCCGCGACAAAAAGATCCTCAGCGGCGTCGATCTGAATATCGAGACAGGCAAGATCACAACGATCATCGGACGGTCGGGATGCGGCAAAAGCGTTCTGCTGAAGCACATTGTAGCCTTGCTCAGGCCGGATGAAGGCAAAGTTCTGGTCGAAGGCGAAAATCTGAACGACATGTCGCTGGACGAACTTTTCGCGACACGAAAGAAAATGGGTCTTGTGTTCCAGAACGGGGCGTTGTTCGATTCGATGAATGTGGAAGAGAATATCGGACTTGGGTTACGCGAACATACAAAATTAACAGAAAAAGAGATCGGCGGAAAGATCACTCGCCTGTTGGATATGGTCGGATTGCCGGGCATTGAACGATACAAGCCTTCCGAGCTTTCCGGCGGTATGAAAAAACGCGTCAGTCTGGCACGCGCCCTTGCCATGGATCCCCAGTATGTTTTGTATGACGAACCTACCACCGGCCTTGATCCTATCATGGCCGCGATCATTGACGACCTCATCGTTCGCCTTAATACGGAACTCAATATTACATCTATAGTGGTGACGCATGATATGCACAGCGTGTATACGATATCCGATTCTGTTGCGATGCTGCATTACGGAGTGGTTCGCTTCCACGGTACGACGGACGAACTCAAAGTTACCACCGATCCAGTCGTTCGCCAATTCATCGAAGGCAATATCGAAGGTCCTATACAACCTGTTTTGAAGGATGGAAGGTAACTTCTATCCATTTCTCCCTTACTATTGAATATTTCAACACTTTTCCACCCGTGTTCAGATTAACTCCATAACCTGCCTCACTTTTTCAAACGGATCAAAACATTATTATAAATCATGTCAAAACATGACCTACGTCAGCGTTTTGGGGATTCTTTTTTATTAAATTACAATGGTTAGTAACATTGTTATTAGGAGAAAGAATCATGTCTAAATATAAAATTGCGTGGCTCCCGGGGGATGGGGTAGGAATAGAAGTTCTTGAAGCCGCGAAGATCGTTTTGGATAAATTAAAATTGGACGCCGAGTATATTCACGGCGATATCGGCTGGGAATTCTGGTGTCAGGAGGGGGAAGCCCTTCCGCAAAGGACCGTGGATCTTTTGTATGAAGTGGATGCGGCTATGTTCGGCGCCATCACCTCAAAACCCGTGAAAGACGCTGAAGCGGAACTGGCAAAGGACCTAAAAGGCAAAGGCCTTATCTACCGATCCCCGATCGTACGTATGCGCCAAACATTTGATCTGTATACCTGTTTGAGGCCGTGCAAAGCATATCCGGGGAATCCGTTGAATTTCAAAGAGAATATCGACATGGTGATCTTCAGGGAAAACACGGAAGATCTCTATTCCGGCGTTGAGTTCAACCCGGTTCCGCCGACTTTGTCGGTTGCTCTCAGTAACTTATCAAAGAATTTTACGCCGTTCAAGAATCTCAAACCGGATGAATATGCCATTTCGTGCAAAATAAATACAAAAAAAGGGTCGGAACGCATTATTCGTGCCGCATTCGAATTTGCTCGAAAATTCAAACGAAAAAAAGTTACGGTTGTTCACAAAGCCAATGTTGTGCGCGCAACGGACGGTATGTTCTTTGACATTGCCAAATCGGTTGCGAAGGAATATCCGGAGATCCAAATGGACGATGCCAATATCGATGCAATGACCATGTGGCTTTTGAAGAATCCGTTGAGTTACGATGTGCTCGTCGCGCCCAATCTTTACGGCGATGTGATCTCCGATCTTGCGGCGCAATTGGTCGGAGGACTTGGTTTCGGTTGTTCGGGAAATATCGGCGAGAAGCTGGCCGTATTCGAACCCAGCCACGGTTCCGCTCCAAAATATGCCGGTATGTATAAAGTTAATCCGATCGCCACGATCCTGGCGGCGAAGATGATGCTCGATTGGCTCGGCGAAACGGAGATGGGCGATAAATTAGAAAAAGCAACTGCGGATGTGATTCGTGAAGGGAAAGTTCGCACCTACGACATGGGCGGGAACGCCAAAACATTGGATATTGCCAATGCGGTTGCGCAGAAGTTGTAAATTTTGGTAAAAACGCACAGTTCGAGTGAAACGAGAACTGATTAGTGTCACTTCTCGTTCGACTTGCTCACTCGAAGTGACATAAACAATTAACTTAGATACAAAAAAATTGAGCCAGATCCTGTTACATGATGTCGGAGCGAGAGACGGGCTGCAGATGGAAAAACAGGTAGTTCCGACAGAACAAAAAATAAAATGGATTGAAGGGATGATACAGGCCGGAATGGATATGATTCAGGTCGGATCCTTTGTACACCCCACGAAAGTTCCCCAGATGGCGGATACCGACGCGCTCTTCAAACATTTTATGCTTCCGGAAAACAAACCGGATCGGACCGTGCTTTCCTGTCTGGTACTCAATGAAAAAGGGCTTGAGAGAGGTCTAGCTGCCGGTGTGGATATGTTCTGTATGGGCGTCTCGGCGAGTGAAACACACAGCCGGAAGAATACCGGTATGACCATCGCCGATGCCACGACGCGTATTATCAACATGGCCAAACTGGCTATGCAGGAAAAGAAAAAAGTTCAGGTGTCGGTGCAATCGGCTTTCGGCTGCGGCTATGAGGGGCCGGTACCGATGGAGAAAGTGATGGGCATTGTCCAGCGGTTCCTCGAAGCCGGTTTAACCACGATCAGCCTGGCTGATACGGCGGGTCACGCGACGCCGGATCAGGTGGAACGTTACTTTTCAACGATCCGGGCGTACGATGAAAAAGTGCACCTGGCCTGTCATTTTCACAATACGTACGGACTTGCTTTGGCCAATTGTTATGCCGCGATGAAGGTCGGTGTGCTGTTCTTTGAATCTTCCTTTGCCGGATTGGGCGGATGTCCTTTTACGGCGATCGCGGGCGGCAATGTCTGCACCGAGGATCTCGTGCACATGGTTCAGAGAATGAATTTGAGGCCGGATATCAAACTTGATACGCTTATCGGCTTGGCCAATGATGCAGCGGCTTATTTTAAACGGGACATGCCGGGAACGGTTTATAAAACGGGGCCGATAGGAAATAAGGAATTAAAACGATTGTCATTAGAAAAGTCATGAATCACTTAATCCCCCTAACCCCCTTTTCAAGGGGGAACTGAAAAGTTCATTGTCCTGGTATTTTCCCTCTTGGAAAGGGGGATACAGGGGGATTGCATTAGTTTTCATTACAACAATATAGAAGCTACGAATGAAATTACTGAAAGACATACGAGTCTTAGACCTAACCAATGTATTATCCGGTCCGTTCGCGACGCTGCATTTATCGCTTCTTGGAGCGGAGGTTATCAAGATCGAGAATCCGGAGGATGGCGACCTGGCGCGGAAATTGGGCAATGTGCAGGAACTGAACGAGAAACTTATGGGCACCAGTTTTCTTGCGCAGAATGCCAATAAGAAATCCGTTACCCTCAATCTGAAAGAAGAAAAAGCCAAAGAGATATTTTTAAAACTGGTTAAGACTGCGGACGTGGTGGTTGAGAATTTCCGGCCGGGGGTCATGGATCGACTCGGGATCGGATACAAGGAGTTGAAAAAGATCAATTCGAAGATCGTTTTTTGCGCGATCTCCGGATTCGGACAGACCGGCCCGGACGCGATGAAGCCGGCGTACGACCAGATCATTCAGGGCCTGAGCGGGATCATGGCGATCAACGGGGATGAGAGATTGAACCCGCTGCGCTGCGGATTTCCTGTGTGCGATACGGTTGGCGGGCTCAATGCGGCGTTTGCGATCATGGCGGCATTATTCTCACGTGAACGCATGGGCGAAGGACAGTTCATTGATATCGCGCTCCTCGATTCCATCATGCCGCTGATGGGCTGGGTTGCGGCCAATCTTCTGATCGGGCATCAGCCGCCAGTACTGCTTGGTAACGATAACATGACCGCAGCGCCGTCCGGGACATTTGCCACCAAAGACGGGAGCATTAATATCGCGGCGAATAAACAGGAACAATGGGAAGCAGTTGCAGACGAACTCGGATTAACGGAATTGAAATCCGATCCGCGATTCCAGAAGAGGGATGCGCGTAAGAAGAACCGGAAAGACCTTACGCCGCTGATCGAGGAAAAATTAAAACACAACACGACCGCGCATTGGGTAAAGATATTGAACAAACGGGGCGTGCCGTCGGGCGAAATATTATCGCTGGCCGATGCCCTTGACGCGCCGCAGGTCAAACACCGGAGAACCATCGAGACGGTGACGGCAGACGGGATCGGTGAACTTAAGCTGTTTAATCTTACCGCCAAATTTGAGAAAGATACTGGAACCGTAGAAACGCCGCCGCCAAGACTTTCGGAGCATACGGAGGAGATCCTTGCAGGCGCCGGTTATTCACGGGAAGACATAAATATATTCAGGCAACAAGGTATTATTTAAGTGGATACGGAGGAACATCATGGGCATGACCATTGTAGAAAAAATCTTAGCGCGGACGGCCGGGTTGTCGTCTGTAAAGGCGGGCGATGTAGTGGAGGCCAAAGTGGATCTGGCGATGTCGCACGAAAACGCCGCATTGGTGATCAACCAATTCCATGAGGTTTACAAAGGCACCGGTATCGAGGCCAAGGTCTGGGACCCATCCAGAATTGCGATCATCCTTGATCACCGCGTGCCGGCTGAAAGCGCCAAGACGGCTACGAATCAGAAGAAAGTGCGTGAGTTTGTTGCAAAACAAGGCATTGACAAATTTCACGATATTCGCGGCGACGAGGGCGGCATCTGCCATCAGATACTTCCGGAGAATGGATACGTTCGTCCGGGTTATTTGGTGGTCGGTACAGACAGCCATACGACGACGCACGGGGCGCTCGGCGCCTTCGCATTCGGTATCGGCGCCACAGACATGGCGGCGGTGTGGACGCTCGGTTCTGTACTCAATGTGGAAGTTCCGGCCACGATCAAAGTGGTGGTAACAGGCAAATTCCAGGAATATGTATCGCCTAAAGATCTTATTCTGCATATCATCGGGCGTATATCAGCAGAAGGCGCCAATTTTAAAGTGATCGAATTTCACGGTGACACGATCCGGCACATGAATACTTCCGGCCGGTTGGTTTTATGCAATATGGCCGTTGAGGCCGGTGCGACCTCTGGCATTGTCCCTGCCGACAAAGAAACCGTTCGTTATCTGATGGGGCATGCAGGTGTTACTGAAGATCTTGAAGTCGTTCAACCGGATCCCGATGCGGAATACGATCAGATCGTTGAAATCGACGTGACGCGTCTCACGCCGCAGATCGCCTGCCCGCACACGGTAGACAATGTCATACCGATCTATTCTACCGAAGGAAAAAAGGTCAATCAGATCGTGGTCGGTTCCTGCACCAACGGCCGCCTGGACGATCTTGAGATAGCCGCCAAAACGCTTAAAGGAAATCATGTTGCCAAAGGCGTTCGCATGCTGGTATTTCCTGCATCGTGGCGAATTTACAAGGAAGCATTAAAAAGAGGTTATATCTCATCCCTGATCGATGCCGGTGCGGTGGTGATGAATCCCGGCTGCGGCTGCTGCTTGGGTGTGCACGAAGGCGCGCTCGGCGATGGCGAAGTGGCTTTGTCCACGACCAACCGGAACTTCAAAGGGCGCATGGGAAATCCTACTGCGGAAGTGTATTTGTGCTCGCCGGCCGTTGCCGCCGCCAGCGCTTTAACCGGATTCATTACCGATCCGAGAAACGGAGAAGATCAATGAAAGTCGTATTCAAACTCGGTGATGACGTCTCGACCGACGCCATTTATCCAGGCCGATATATGGCCACCGTACTGCCGAACGAAACACCGCAATATGCCTTCGCCGATCACGGCGATTTTAATTCCAAGCTTAAACGTCATGAGATCCCAACGGGCAGCTTTATCATCGCCGGAAAGAATTTCGGCTGCGGTTCGTCACGTGAGCAGGCTGCTTCGTGCCTAAGAGGGTATGAACTTGCAGTGATCGCAAAAAGTTTCGGCCGTATTTTTCTTCAGAACGCGATCAATCTGGGGCTTCGGGTCATCGTATGTCCGACGCTGGAAGCCGCGGAAGGAGATGAACTTGAGATCGAAAATGAATTCGTCATTAATAAGACCCATCATAAATATTTTCCGATCGAACCATTACCCAAAGCCCGACAGGCGATCATGGATGCAGGCGGGCTTATTCCCTATACGCGGAAAAAATTGATCGAAAAGCACGCAGCCCATTAACGGTTATCCTGTCTCTGGAATGCGGATCTGAGAAATATTCTTATAAATAAATCTAGCCTGGAGTGTCATCATGGGACGAATCAAGGTGTACCGGAGTATTACCGAAGTTCTTGAATGCGCGATCAAGAAAGAAAAGGATATGCATGATTATTTTTTCCGTTGCGCAGAAGAGGTCGGAGAACCGAAAGTAAAAGAATACCTGCTTAAGATCGCGCAGGACGAAGAGGATCATTTGAACCGGCTCAAGGAACATTTGACGGACGTACAGGCACAGATCGAAGTAGATCAGGCCATTATGGAAAGTTACGAACACTGGGAAGATCAAGCTTCATGCTATCCGAAGGTCTAAAAACGGATTTTATCCATACGGTACTTGGCAAAACGGGTATACGGGTTCACCGGCTGGGACTTTCAGCCAGTTACCGTCCCGGGAGAAAAACAATTTACCGGGCCATAGACGAAGGTTTGAATTATTTTTTCTGTTACGGGTTTGACGGTCAGATGACAGCCGTACTCAGAGATGTACTTCGGCGCGACCGCGAAAAATTTGTAGTTTCGACCGGCGCGTACAATCTGCTTATCGGTTATACCAATCTTCGCCGTACGCTTGAAAAAAGATTACGGCAGTTGAAAACCGACTATATCGACGTGTTTCTGTTCCTGGGCGTGATGAAAGGAAAAGAATTCCCGGAAAAGGCGCGGGAAGAGATGATTCGTTTCAGAGAAGAAGGAAAAGTCCGCGCCATCGGCATGTCTTCGCATGACCGCAACTTTGCCGGGCAGATGGCCAGAGAAGGCGCGCTGGATGTTATGATGATTCGCTACAACGCCGCGCATCGGGGAGCAGAACAGGATATATTCCCGCACGTTTCCGCTCATCAAACCGGTATCGTGGGTTACACCGCTACGCGATGGAGTTATCTTTTACGCAGACCTCCGAAAAATTGGTCTAAGGATGACCCGTTACCTACGGCAGGACAGTGCTATCGTTTTGTGCTATCCAATCCGAACGTTCATGTGTGCCTGACAGCGCCGAGCAATGAGAAGCAATTTCTGGAAAATATCCGTTCCGTCGCCGCGGGACCCCTCAGTGAAGATGAAATGGTGTTTATGAGAAAATTCGGCGATTCGGTGCATCACACTAAAAAGTGGTTTATGTAGAGAATATTCGATCACTAAGTAAAGGATCACGTCCATGATAAAAGAAAATCTGGTTGAGTACATCGAGCAGACCATCAAAAAAAATTGGGATCTGCCTGCATTTACAAATTATAAAGGCGACACGGTTCGTTTCGGCGATGTGGCGGAAAAGATCGTCTGGCTGCATTACATCTTTCAGCACAGCAATGTCAAGCCGGGCGATAAGATCGCGTTGATAGGTAAGAACTCGATCAATTGGGCGGTGACGTATCTCGCAACCGTGACCTATGGCGCGGTGGCCGTTCCGGGACTGCCGGATTTTCATTCCGACGATTTGCAACATATTATCAATCATTCCGACTCCGTGTTTCTTTTTGCCGCTGACGATATATTCGAGAGGCTGGATGAAAATAAGATGCCGGAGATCCGCGCGATATTTTCATTAAATGATTTCCGTCTGCTGCATCATAAAAAAGGGAATATCACGCAGATTCTGGAGGCGGCGAATTCATATATTCTGAGTCAGAAAACTTTTGAGATGCGTCCGGAGAAATTCACACTTAAAAAAGTGTCCAACGATGCCCTTGCGGCGATTGTTTATACGTCCGGCACGACCGGTTTTTCTAAAGGCGTTATGATCCCGCATAAGAGTCTGGCGGCTAATGTACGTTTTGCGTTGAATAATCTGCCCCTGCATCCTCGGGAGAATATCGTATCATTTTTGCCTCTCGCCCATGCATTCGGTTGTGCGTTTGATTTCCTGTATCCTTTTGTAGAAGGCTGCCATATCGTATTTATCAGTAAGATCCCGACGCCGCAGATCCTGCTTGAAGCGTTCAAACAGGTTCGCCCGCGCCTCGTTTCCTCTGTTCCGCTCATTATGGAAAAGATCTATAAGAACCGCATCAAACCTAAGCTCGATAAAAAAGCCATTGAATTCCTGCGTAAGGTTCCTCTCATCAGTAACGGTATTGACGGCAAGATCAAACAAGGTCTCGTAGAAGCCTTCGGAGGGAATTTTCATATGGTGGTGATCGGAGGCGCCGCGCTGAGTACGGAAGTGGAAGGATTCCTGATGAAGATCGGATTCCCTTTTACCATCGGATACGGCATGACGGAATGCGGCCCGTTGATCAGTTATACGCCATGGGATAAGCACCGGCGGTTCGGCGTCGGCAAGGTGGTGGATACGCTGGAGATCAAGATCGATTCGACCGATCAGGAAAAAGTGGTGGGCGAGATCATGGTGAAAGGCGAGAATCTGATGTATGGTTATTATAAGAATGAAGAGGATACCAAGGCCGTGTTAACCGAGGATGGGTGGCTGAGAACCGGGGATCTTGGGCTGATTGATAAAGACGGTTATATCTATATTAAAGGCCGCTGTAAGACCATGATGCTCGGGCCGTCGGGAGAAAATGTTTATCCTGAAGCGATCGAATCGAAACTGAATTCGCTCCCGCTCGTGGGAGAATCCTTGGTGCTTGAAAAAGAGGGGAAATTCATGGCATTGGTCTACCCGGATATGGAAATGGTCGACAAACTGAAGATCGGAGAAAAAGAACTTGCTGAAAAAATGGAGGAAAACCGCAAGACCTTGAATTCGCTCATGCCGTCATGGATCAATATTGCGAAGATATTCCTGCATCCGGAGGAGTTCAAGAAGACGCCTACGAAGAAGGTGAAGCGGTTTCTGTACACAGTTCCTGAATAAATATCGATTTGTGCAAGCCGTGGGTACGGTTGACTTTGATAATAAAAGATTGTACGTTTATTCACAATCTGATCGCCATACCTGCGATTGATGATTTAATGTTTTCTTAGATATCCCTTCTAAGTCATTTATTGAAAACAGGAGGATGTCATGAAAAAAGTCATTCTTTTCTTTCTTATCTCCATCGTCACGTCCTGTGATGAGCAAACCGATTCCACAGTTTCAGGAGCGATCATGCCGCTTAAGGTTGGCAACTACTGGACGTTCGTAGATTCAAGTTTTGACGATGCCGGTTTATTTATTGAGGCCGATACAAGTACGCTGAGCATTACCGGCAAGAAAACGATCGAATACGGCGGCACATCGTATGAGGTCTTTCTATGGACCTGGGTTACGTACGGATCCGATCACAGCTGGTTGGCGGCGAACAGCGCCGGCGGCCTTTATATTTTTGGAGGCACTTCGGCCAAGGGGGACTATATACTGACCAAATCTCTGAGTATCAAGTATCCGGCGGAAACCGGGGACGAATGGGCAGAATATAATGTCATGTATTCGTCCATGGATAGTTCTTTTCGCATAGAGGATACGACGGTCACCAAATGCTCCTCGGTTGATGCCGCACTCGCGTCTCCGATTGGCAATTTGTCTTGTTACACCTACGAGTATTCGGAAGATTTTGGCGCGTCAAAGGTTTTCTCCGGGTTCCGCGGCACTCATGCCGGGCTCATGAAAGGAAACGCTATTACGACCGTCACACTATTTTATATTCCGGATATCGGATACGTTGGTTTAACGGATGAGACCGGCGGCGTGATTACTTATAAGAAAACAATCATAGAATATTTGGCTGACCAATAAATGTTCTCTCAGATTCAGGCTTCTTAACCAATATTAAATATGATCTTTCAATGTTATGTATAGGACTTGAAAGAATGTATTTTATTCTATTTACATCAGGAGGTTCCTATGGCTGCTAACACTATAACCGTAACGGATAATCGAAACGGGAAAACGATCGAGATCCCTATCGAGAACGATACGTTTGATCCGATGCCGATCCGGCAGATGAAAGTCAAACCGGATGATTTCGGTATGATGAGTTACGATCCTTCTTACAGGAATACGGCTGCTTGTAAGAGTAAGATCACCTATATTGACGGTGATAAAGGTATTCTTATGTACCGCGGATATCCGATCGAGCAATTGGCCGAAAAATCTACTTATCTTGAGGTTGCGTATTTATTGCTTTTTGGCGAATTACCCAATCAGAAACAATTAGACGACTGGATCTTCCAGATCACGCATCACCGCATGATCCATGAGACCATCAAAGGATTCATCAACGGTTTTCATCACGATGCCCATCCAATGGGAATGTTGATCAGCACGATAGCGGCATTGTCCACATTTTACCCGGAAGCAAAACAGATCCATGATCCGGAGATCCGTAAGATCCAGATCTACCGGCTGATCGCAAAGATACCGACGCTGGCCGCGTTTTCCTATCGGCACAGCTTTGGATTGCCGTATTCTTATCCGGACGATGACCTGAGTTATACCGGCAATTTTCTGAACATGCTTTTCAAGATGAATGAACTCAAATATAAACCCAATCCCGTACTTGAAAAAGCGCTTGATGTGCTTTTTATATTGCACGCCGATCACGAACAGAACTGCTCCTCGACGACGATGCGCACCGTAGGCAGCGCGCATGCGGATCCGTATTCATCCATGGCCGCTGCGGCTTCTGCATTGTACGGGCCGTTGCATGGCGGCGCGAACGAAGAGGTTCTCAAAATGCTGCGTCAGATCGGTTCCAAAGACAAGATCCCGGAATATATCAAACGCGTGAAAGCAGGCGAGGTATTGCTGATGGGATTTGGTCATCGCGTGTATAAGAATTACGATCCACGCGCGAAAATAATCAAGAACATTGCCGACCAGGTATTTGAGGTCACCGGAAAGAACCCGCTTCTTGAAATGGCGATCGAACTGGAGCGTATCGCCTTGCAGGACGATTATTTCGTGAAACGGAAACTGTATCCGAACGTGGACTTCTATTCAGGTATCATTTATGAAGCGATGAAATTCCCGGCGGAAATATTCACGGTGTTGTTCGCCATCGGACGCACGTCCGGCTGGCTTGCGCAATGGCAAGAACTTCTCACTGATCCGGAGCAGAAGATCTCGCGTCCGCGCCAGGTTTATCTCGGGCCGACGACGCGTAATTTCGTTCCAATGAATCAGAGGAAGTAATAAGAATGATTAATTCGACTGTGCACGAAAAAAGGCGGTACTATACCGCCTTTTTTCTTTCATTTTGTTTACAGAGAAGTTATATTTTGGGCGTTTGAAACGTCCGCGAAGTATCTATTAATTTCGGACAATAATTAATACTGAGGTTGAGATCTGCTTCTCAAAAAATACTTACTATTCTGATGAAGGAGAATACCTATGCAAGTTCCGCCGTATGTAAGAAACAAAAAATTAGTTGACTGGGTTCAGGAGACCGTAGAACTCTGCAAACCCGACAATGTGCACTGGTGCGATGGAAGTCAGGAAGAATACGACCGCTTATGCGAAGAACTCGTGAAAAGCGGAACGTTCAGAAAACTAAATCCTGCAAAAAAACCCAACAGCTATCTGGCCTTTTCTGATCCGGGCGACGTAGCGCGGGTCGAAGACCGTACATTCATTTGCAGTAAACGCAAAGACGATGCCGGTCCGACCAATAACTGGATGCATCCGGATGAAATGAAGAAAAAACTGAACGGCCTTTTTGATGGCTGTATGAAGGGCCGGACGATGTACATCATCCCGTTCAGCATGGGGCCATTGGGGTCCAACATTGCGCATATCGGTTTTGAAATTACCGATTCCGCATACGTGGTCGTGAATATGCGTATCATGACGCGTATGGGTAAGAAAGTGATCGAAGTTCTTGGCGACGGTCATTTCGTCAAAGCGCTGCACTCCGTTGGCGCACCGTTGGCGGCCGGACAAAAGGATGTGGCCTGGCCATGTAACAAAGAAAAATATATCGTTCATTTCCCGGAGGAACAGTCCATCATGTCATACGGCAGCGGTTACGGCGGAAATGCGCTGCTCGGCAAGAAATGTTTTGCATTACGTATCGCTTCGGTGATGGCACGCGATCAGGGCTGGCTGGCGGAACATATGCTGATCCTGGGCGTTCAGCCGCCGCAGGGCGAAAAAACTTATGTTGCTGCCGCGTTCCCGAGCGCCTGCGGTAAAACCAATTTTGCGATGCTCATTCCGCCTAAAGAGTTTCAGGGATGGAAGATCACGACCGTAGGAGATGATATTGCCTGGATCAAACCGGGTCCGGATGGGCAATTGTATGCGATCAATCCTGAAGCCGGTTTCTTCGGCGTTGCTCCGGGTACCAATGAA
>CAZHUW010000030.1:13594-24261 GCA_964535295.1 uncultured Bacteroidota bacterium | reverse complement strand
TGCCGAATACCAAAGCCCGGGGATTTACAACATGGTTATTCTGGCGCTCGGCTTATTTGACCCGTCTTGTCAGCCTGAAGAACAAAGTCTTGGTTATTTTCGACTGGACCAAAGCGATTTTATTCGGACGGGATGTGAGCAGGTTTTAAAAAAAGCCTCCGTTAGTAGCGGAGGCTTTTCTGACTAAAATGATCATTTGTATTCTTGACTGGCAGATCGAACTTATCTTTCTATTCATTTCGAAGCAATTTCACCGGATTGATTCTTGCGGCTACCAGGGTTTGTGAGGTAATTGCTGCTAAAGCCACACCCATCAGCAGGATCAGGGCTACAGGATAGGTCCACCACTCAATCGTCGTGCGATAAGCAAAATTCTCAAGCCATTGAGTTAAATAGTAGTTCAAGATCGGTATGGTAATTACCATCGCCGTAATCATGAAGTAAACATAAGGGCGGACAAACAGAACGTAGAGCGATCCCACCGATGCACCCAAAACTTTCCGAACGCCAAACTCCTTCATTCGGTTTTGAATCATGAACGCTACGATTCCGTAAAGGCCAAGACTTGCCAGGATCAAAGCCAAAACGGCGAAGCAACGGATCAGCAACCCCAAACGTTCTTCAGATTGGTAAAGTTGGTTTAGCCTGTCGTCCAGAAATCTCCATTCAATCGGTGTACCGCCCGAAATCTGCCGCCAGGTCTCTTCCAGTGCAAGAATTCGTGAAGCGGTTTCACCTGGCGCCAATCGCACAAACATGTATTCCAAGTCAATGAGAGGAAGAATCATAACCACGGGCCCGATTCCCTGATGGAAGGAGGTATACTGAAAATCATCCGCCACCCCGATGATCGTCCGTGGTCCGCCGAAAAAATGAACCTGTTGCCCGATTGGATCTTTGAGACCCAGCATATCAGCGGTTTTTTGGTTGATAATAATAGCATTCAATGAGTCTGCCTTAGATGCCCTAGAAAAACTTCTACCGGCCTGCAGATGGATCCCCATAGTTTCAACAAAATCGTAATCGGTGGCATTGAAATACACGACTTTCGCTTGTTCGGGTGATTCATCGACACGGCGGATCACACTCCATGGCCAAGGATCTCCTGCCACACGTTCGCTCCGACTCACCCCAAGGACCCATGAGTTCTGATGCAATAGTTCCCGGTAGGATTCAAAATGACGGGTAACTTCTTCCGACAACATTTTCAAGACAATTACATTTTCCTTGTTGAATCCCATCGAGCGGTTTTGAAGAAGGTCAAGTTGCCGCGTTAGTACGATGGTTGCCGCAATCAAACCGATCGAAATTGCAAACTGCAGTGTGACAAGCAGATCTTTAAATTGAAACAAGCTACGTCGGCCGACACGAAACTCTTCTTTCAATGCCTTTACCATATCGTAATCTGAAAGAATCAGCGCAGGGTACAAGCCGGCAAGAAGTCCGAGGGTCAAAGCAACCAAAATTAACAATGGAATTGTATCAAAGATCTTTGTGGCATGAAGCGGGATTTCCCACTGTACCCAAGTTCCGATGATCGGAAACAGTTCGGCAGACAGACCATATGCCAGCAACAAGCAAATCAGAGTGATCATCAGGCTTTCAGTGAGAAGCTGAATAGCAATCGTCTTACGTTCGGCTCCCAGAATTTTTCGGATTCCGATGCTTCTGATGCGATTGATAGCAATCGCATTGGTCAGACTCGAAAAATTGAAACCGGCAATAACGAGGATTAACAGCGCCACTACAACCAGCGCGTAAACGCTAAACTTGTTGCCCGAACGTATATGGCTGGATAAATCGTCTGCCATACCCTCGGATCCGAAGTAAATATCTGCTATGTTTTGGACAAGAGGACGAAAAGAAGATTCTCGATTCCTAAAGAGCTGGTGAAGTTTGGTTTGAAAATCCACCGGATCTGTCCCCTTTTTGAGTTCAACATAGGTTAAGAAGCCAAGCCAATCCCAGCTTGTCAAGTCGGATGAATACCCCGGCGGTACGACGTAGTTTTGAAACGAAATCAGAAAATCAAAATTCAGATGCGAATTGGAAGGAACAGCAAGGACACCTGTAACTTTTAGCGACATAGTATTGTTCCACAAAAGAGTAGAACCGACCGGGTCCGGATCGTCAAAATATTTTTCTGCCATGTCTTTGGTGATAACGATGGAGTTTGGCTCATTCAAAGCCGTTTCACGAACACCGGACAGGAACGGAAACTGCAGAATTTTCAGAAATGAAGAGTCGGCATAAAAGCCGTGATCTTCATAAAACTGGTTTCGCCCGTTGGCGAGCAGTGCATTCAGGACATACCGCATACGGCTAACCCGGACGATCTCGGGAAAACGTTCTTGAATTTCCGGTGCAAATGCAGGAGGAGAGTTTACCAGAATTGTCACGTTGGCCGAGTTATCTTCATAGGAAAAATTGATCCGGTAAACGTTATTTCGGTTTTCATGAAAGTCTTCAAAGGAAAGTTCGTGACGTACAAAGAAAAGGATAAGAAGAATGGAGGAAAAGCCGGATGTCAGCCCCAAAACATTTACAAACACAAACCTCTTATTACGTCTTAGAAAACGCAATGAACTTATCAGATTGCTCTTGAACATAGGCGCCCTTTTCGGATGATGTGCGGTTTTTACAACATGTTACGAAGGAATTTTAACTTTCGTTTCAAGGAACATGATAACCCGCGGAAAAGACGTGATAAACGGAGGGCATCCTGTGGGCCGTCCACGCAACCTTTTCTTCACAAACATATACGAAAACATTAATTGATTAGGAAACCCGCTAGAATTGCAGCTCTTTTTTGAAAGCTCGGCTTAATTTGACTGATGATCCGTTCCGCAGATAGACCCGGCCATCTCCATTATCATTGGTTTCAATTCTCGAAACGTAGTCCTCGTTGACCGCAAAAGAACGATGGACTCTTTTAAACGCCGGATAGGAGCACTCCTTCAAAAATGACTTAAGACTCTGGTATTTGACAAACGTTTCCGTATGCGTCTGAATCGTGATGCAGTTTTGATTGGATTGAATGTAGAGGATCTCTGTAAATGGAACTTTCGTAACCGCGTAGTTGGACGATAGCATAACGAATTTGGGTTTCTCCGTTTCCTGGCCGAATCGTGACGAGGAAGCCAGAAATTCGTAGATGGCGATCCCGGCCAATGAGAAAAAACACAAAAGATTTCCGGCAATATTATTGGTTAACGTGGATACAAGAATGTTTGCAGCCGGAGTATCAATATCCAGCCAGTAGCTGATTATCAAAAACACACTAGCCTGAGCGATCACCAGATTCCCTATCAGTGCAATGCCGGAAAAAACCATCAATGCGGAAACTTTTTGCGGCCAATTCCATTGGTCTCTTGAAAAGATAACTTGGATGGTTCTGTCGATGGGTTTGATCGATAATCCCCAATAGACCATACTGCTGATCACAAGCACCAGGAGTTCGGTATAACAAATCAGGTCGCGGCTTACTTGAAAAAGAAACCCAAAAGAAGAGTTGAGGAGGGCAAACAGTCCGATCACCAGAAATCTAAGAAACATACGGGGCGATGCGCCTTTTTCCAAGTTCACTATGGCTTTCATTTTTTCCATGCGTTAAGTCTCCGCAGTGGCAATTCGTTATAGTATGAGTAGGACATTGGATAATCAAGTAATTTCAGGCAATACGTGAATTACCGGCAAAAGTTCTTACACAAACAAATGTCATCCCTATGCGGGGCGGCTTCATCAATCCATTCAATGTCTAGAATGAATTTGGAGAATGTACCGTTAACGTCTTAAGTTATAATTGAATAGATGCGAAATAAAAAAACCTCCTATGTAACGGAGGTTTTTTTATTTGAAGTGTAATTAGAAAGATCAGTTGTAATCTTGCCGCAACAAATCAAGTTTATCTAACAATTTAGTTTCGAGTTGCGAATCATTTAAGGCAACTGAAAATGACGGATCGATTCGCTGAATAGAGTTGATACATTCAAAAAAATTCTGATTGTAATAATAACTAAAACCCTCATGGATGACCAGGTCATGATAGGTGATCTCAGGATCGTAAGGAAAAACGTAGGAGCTATAACCGCCGGCATTTCGGAATACGAACTCGGCCCGGTCAATACATAAATCATGTTGCCCCTGGAGCCATGCCAGTATTGACCATCCTGCATACCCTTCCAGAAGTGAGTCCCCGGATGCCAATGTAAAATAACCGTCCGACTCCGGAAGCGAATCCATCATTAAAGTGGTCCAACCCAGCCCCACGTATGCGGCGGATCCTTCGCTGCCAACCAGGGAAGTGAACTCCGCATGTGCTCCGGCATAATCATGCTCACCGAACTTACTCCATGCCGCATCCAACGGATTGGTATCCTCACAGGCAGCCATCAGCAACAGACACGAAGCTGCAATAAACCTCATTACTCTATTCATATTCTTAACCCTCCGATTATTTCATTCGTCATTGATCATAAGATATCGATCAATGTTAATTGTTCGATATTATTTGACCAAAAGCATTTTACGCGATTCTGCACCTTTGACCGTTTCTAGACGGTAGATATAAAGTCCGCTCGCCACTTCCTGACCCAGATCGTTCTTGCCGTTCCATAACGCCGTATGATATCCAGCAGAACGTGATTCGTTGATAAGCTCCCGAACCTTCTGGCCCAGCACATTGTAGATCACCAGTTTTACCTTACCCTCATCCGGCAGACCAAATCTGATGGATGTACTCGGATTAAAAGGATTAGGATAATTCTGCGAAAGCTCGATACTCTTCGGTAGATCCACATGCTCCGGGTTATAGAACAGTCCCAGAACGCCAAGCTTACTGACTTTTGCACTCACCTGCCCGCGATCACCTTCTCCGCCTTCATATATCCACCGGCTGTCTTCCTCACGATACATCCCGATCTTGCTTTCACTGAAGCCCGGATACCGCTCAATCAACGTGCGAATAGTTTCCCGATCATACTTCATAGTGACCGTCAGGGATTTCCTGATCTCTACCGTACTCAGGATCCTTACCGCCTCGCCTACCGGCGTCCATGGGGAAATCGTCTCTGCCAGCAATGCCTTCGGCAGTTCATTCTGCCGCTCAATCGCTTTGGTAAGTGATTCGGATAACTCTCCTTGCGTGCTTCGGTTCAATACGAGCAAGTATCCGCTGCGATCCACCGAACCTTTGGCTCCGCTCACGGTAACCAGGCCTCCGCCGGTTTGCAGTGCAATCGCTGTCTTCGCAGTAATTGCGGATATATCGTACACTTGAACGGTTGTCGAGACATTACCCACAGCATCCGTACCTGAAATCGTCATGGTCAGTTCACCGTCCACGGATAATTTATATGGAACATGATACAGCAGACCGGACAAATTCGTAACCGCCAGGGTATCCGTATCTACGACCGTACTCGATGCGTCGCGCAGGACAAATATACCGGTAAGGCTGTTCAGTGTTTCGTCGCTATGCACATATACTTCGATATAATTCTGCTGAATCGTGCTCGCCAAGATACCAACAAACAAGCCAGGGTTCACAGCATCCACAGAGAACAATCCCGTATTGCTGACCGTAATTCCACCCTGGTTGTCATTTGCGCTGACGCGCCAGTAATAACTGCCCAAGCTATCCAGCGGCGAACTTAATGTGAATACAGTATCCGTGATCCCGCCAAATTGTATGATACTACTGAAGTTGCTGTTCTTGCTGATCTGGAGCGTGTAGCTTAATACATCGCCGTCCACATCTCCCCGACCCTCCCATGTAAATACGGGCGTCTTTGTGTTAACCGTGGAATCGATGCCTGGTTGTTTTAGCGCAAATGCATAGGGAACCGAGTTAACAACACCGAAGCCAGAGAGTTCTAGGCGGTAGACACTTACCGCGGAATTATTCGTTACATACAACGTATCCAGATCGGTTCCTCCGGCCGCCGGTGTGTACCTCACTGAAGCCAACAGCGTATCTCCCGTATTGAGTGTAACTGGAAATACCGCCGAAGAGGTGAGCGAATAGCTCCCGCTCGATCCAAGTGTGAGGCCACTGACAATCACCTGTCCGGTAGACGTAAAGACTTTGAATGTCCTCTGCACGTTATTACCGACTTTAATATTACCGAAATTATAGACGGCAACATCCGACACCAGCGCCCCGGCTTCGCCCGTTCCGTCAAAACCTAATCCGACAGAACTTGTTTGTGAATTATTGCTAATACGCAACGAATCACGTAGAATGCCAGTGACCGCAGGGCTGAATGTTATCGTAGCCACTAACGTATCGCCCGAAGACAGCGTGTCCGGCAAACTTCCCGCATTTAACGTAAAGGTGATGCCGTTATCAAACGCAAGGTTAGTGACAATGACCTTGCCGCTGGCTGCAAATATCTTGACTGGTTGCTGCGCGCTGCTATTCACCGCTACATTACCGAAACTGTATCCAAACGGGCTCGCTGATAATGTTCCGGCCGCACCGCTGCCTGTCAGATTCACCTTCACAGGGTTTAGCAGCGAATTATTCGTAACTATCAGCCTGTCGCTCAATGGGCCGAAGGTAGACGGCTTGAACTTCACGTCCACTGTCAAGGTATCTACGCCTGCTACTAAAGTTACCGGCAGCCCTGAAGTTGAGACGATCGAGTAATCGGTTCCTGTTTCCAGAGATCCTGCGCTTACAATGACATTAGCGCCATTGGCGTATAGTTTCAGTCTTTGCACCGAACTGTCGCCTACCAAAACATTCCCAAAATTAGCGCTGGCAGGAACTACAACCAGTGTTCCTGAATTGCCAATTCCGTTGACCTTAACGCTGAATACGTTTTGCAGCGAATTATTATAAACACGGATCGTGTCGCTGGTCGTCGCAAATACCAAAGGCTTATACTTTACGCCCATCAGCAGCGTGTCACCGGGGAATACGGTATCCGGAAGAGCACCCAAGGCCGTGAAACTGAATTCCGTTCCGAAATCAAACTTCAAACTGTCTACGATGACCGCGCCTGAACCGGTATACAGTTTCAATACCTGAGTTGCACTGTCGCCGATCGTCACCAATCCGAAGTTAGCAGACAACGGCGCCAGAGTTCCAATAGCGCCCGCTCCGCTGAGTGAAATCGAAAGCGGATTGTTGACGGAAATATTAATGATCTGCGCCGTATCAACAATGGCGCCAAACGTCTGTGGTTTGAAGCGGATCGTTGCCGTCAGCGTATCGCCGATATTCAAGGTCAACGGCAGTGCCTGGCTTGTGCTCACGCTAAAATGAGTGCCCGACAAAAACATCGCCGCTGTAACATCAATGCCGTTTGACGAACCGTAGATCTTTATTGACTGTGACGTGCTGTCCCCGATCTGAATCGATCCGAAGTTCAGCGAAGTTTGCGACGCAAACAGCGTCCCGATCGATCCGGTGCCTGCAACGGCTATTTTGAAAGGCGATACGGCTGAATTATTATTGATCCGTAATGTGTCGTTCTTAAGGCCAAACGTAAGAGGCTTGAATCTGAGCGTTAACGCCAGTGTGTCGCCGCTATATAACGTGGACGGACCTGTAGAGGAAATGATCATGTATTGAGTGCCATTGAAGAGATTGGCTCCTGATGTACTTACCGCTCCGCCGATGGAATACAACTTAAAGGTATATGTCAGACTATCACCCGTCTGCACGTTTCCGAAGTTAAATGAAGCCGGTAAAGCGCTAAGCATACCGGGAACTCCATTGCCCAGTACCGGTACGCGAACCGTTCCATTTGCCGCGTTGCTCAGCACGAAAATACTGTCACCGGCAGGCCCGAAATTCAACGCACGGTAAGTTGTATACACAGTCAGCGTATCGCCGGCAAACAGGAACAACGGACCTGAAAGTGAATCTACGCGGAATGAAGAGCCAATGAACATATTGGCCGTGCTCACCGAAACCGCACCGTTTGTAGTGTACAGTTTAAACGTCAACTGTGCGCTGTCACTGACTGCCACATTTCCAAAATCGACGGACGAAGGCACTGCCGTCAAACTGCCCGGGATGCCCGAACCGTTTAATGCGACCTTGAAAGGTCCGGATACAGAGTTATTAGAAATGACCACCGAATCAACGAACGATGCAAAATTACCGGACAGATATTTTGTCCAGACATACAACGTATCGCCGCTGTATAGCGTCGCCGGACCGGAAGATGAATCGATCCGGAATGTCAGGTCATTGGAAAGGAATACAGCCGATGTTGTGACCGCACCACCGACAGAATAGACCTTCAACAAGGTAGCGGCGCTATCCCCAACAGGAACGTTACCGAAATCGAACGATGCCGGTAAAGACGCAAGCGTTCCCGGTATACCGGTGCCGCCCATCCGGATCTTTAACGGAGAAACACCTGAATTATTCGTAATCAACAGCGTGTCTGTCTGTAATACGAAATTTGTTGCCAAGTATTTCAAATACACCAGCAAAGTGTCGCCGCCAAATAATGTAGAAGGTCCGGACGTCGAATCGATTCTGAATGTCGACGCGTCGAACAAGGTCGTCCCCGATATGCTGACCGCGCCGCTATTGGAATAAACCTTCACAATGGCCTGAACGCTGTCACCAACCGGCACGTTACCAAAGGAAACACTGGTCGTAGACGAGGCGATGGTTCCACTGACGCCTGTGCCGTTAAGAGCAACTTTGAACACCGGCGTGCCGGAGTTGTTAGTGATGACCAATGTGTCCGTTAAACTACTAAACGCCGTAGGTGCGAATTGAACATCAACGAACAGCGTATCATTAGCAAACAACGTATCCGGCAAGCTCAATCCATTGGTGATCGCAAAGTCAGTACCGTTTTGTATCGTAGCTCCGCTTACTCTCACCGCTCCGCCGTTGGAGTAGACCTTGATCGTTTGCGTCGAATTGCTTCCAACCGATACGTTTCCATAACCGGCTGGATTCACGTTCGATGCAATAGAACCAGAGATACCTGTTCCATCCAGCGCGATCTTGAACACCGGCGTGCCGGTGTTATTCGTCACAACCAATGTATCCGTTAAAGCGCTGAATGCGGTTGGTGTGAATTGAACATCTATTAATAAGGTGTCATTGGCAAACAACGTATCCGGTAACGTCAACGCATTGGTGATCACAAAGTCAGTGCCTGTTTGTATCGTGGCTCCGCTTACTCTCACCGCTCCGCCGTTGGAGTAGACCTTGATCGTCTGCGTGGAACTGCCGCCCAAGGCTACACCGCCGTAATTAGCCGGGTTCACATTCGAAGCGATGGTTCCGGGAACTCCCGTACCGTCCAATGCAATCTTGAACACCGGTATGCCTGAGTTGTTTGTAATCATTAGACTGTCGTTGACCGCCGCAAACGAGCTCGGTGTAAATTGGACATCGACTTGCAACGTGTCTCCGGCAAACAAGGTATCAGGAAGAGTGAGTGCATTGACGATCGAGTAGTCTGCCCCAACTTGTATCGACGCCGCCGTAACTTCTACCGCGCCTCCATTGGAATAAACCTTGAGCGTTTGCGTCGAGTTACCGCCTACGGCAACATTGCCGTAATTCGCAGGATTGACGTTAGATGCGAGAGAACCAGAGATACCCGTTCCATCCAACGCAACTTTGAACACCGGCGTACCGGAATTATTCGTCACAACCAACGTGTCCGTTAAGCTTGAGAAAGCCGTAGGTGCGAATTGAACATCAACGAACAACGTATCATTGGCAAACAATGTATCCGGTAAGGTCAACGCATTGGTGATCGCAAAGTCGGTACCCGTTTGTATCGTGGCTCCGCTTACTCTCACCGCTCCACCTGTTGAATACACCTTGATCGTTTGTGTCGAGTTACTTCCAACCGATACGCTTCCGTAACTGGCCGGGTTCACATTGGAAGCGACTGCGCCGCTGATTCCTGTTCCATCCAATGCAACTTTGAACACCGGCGTGCCTGAGTTGTTATTGATAACCAACGTGTCCGTTAAACTACTGAACGCCGTAGGTGTAAATTGAACGTCAACGAACAACGTATCATTGGCAAACAACGTATCCGGTAAGGTCAACGCATTGGTGATCGCAAAGTCGGTACCTGTTTGTATCGCAGCTCCGCTTACTCTCACCGCACCGCCGTTGGAGTAGATCTTGATCGTTTGTGTCGAGTTACTTCCAACCGATACATTTCCGTAACTGGCCGGGTTCACATTGGAAGCGACTGCGCCGCTGATTCCTGTTCCATCCAATGCAACTTTGAACACCGGCGTGCCTGAGTTGTTATTGATAACCAACGTGTCCGTTAAACTACTGAACGCCGTAGGTGTAAATTGAACGTCAACGAACAACGTATCATTGGCAAACAACGTATCCGGTAAGGTCAACGCATTGGTGATCGCAAAGTCGGTACCTGTTTGTATCGCAGCTCCGCTTACTCTCACCGCACCGCCGTTGGAGTAGATCTTGATCGTTTGTGTCGAGTTACTTCCAACCGATACATTTCCGTAACTGGCCGGGTTCACATTGGAAGCGACTGCACCGCTGATTCCTGTTCCATCCAATGCAACTTTGAACACCGGAACACCCGAGTTGTTCGTTACCACTAACGTGTCCGTTAAGCTACCGAACCCCGTCGGTGTGAATTGCACATCGACTAGTAAGGTATCATTAGCAAACAATGTATCCGGTAAGGCCA
>CAZHUW010000030.1:10953-13494 GCA_964535295.1 uncultured Bacteroidota bacterium | reverse complement strand
TTACCGCCCACAACCACATTACCGTAATTAGCCGGGTTCACGTTAGATGCGATGGCTCCGCTGATCCCTGTTCCGTTCAGTGCGATCTTGAACACCGGAGTACCCGAGTTGTTGGTCACCACTAACGTGTCCGTTAAGCTGCTGAACGCCGTCGGTGTAAATTGCACATCGACTAGTAAGGTATCATTAGCAAACAATGTATCCGGTAAGGCCAAGCCATTCGTGATCATAAAGTCGGTGCCAGTCTGAATCGAGGCTGCCGTCACCTCAACCGCTCCACCATTAGAATACAACTTGATCGTCTGCGTTGCATTACCGCCCACAACCACATTACCGTAATTAGCCGGGTTCACGTTAGATGCGATGGTTCCGCTGATCCCTGTTCCGTTCAGTGCGATCTTGAACACCGGCGTGCCGGAGTTGGTCGTAACCACTAAAGTATCTGTTAAAGCGCTGAACGCTGTAGGCGTGAATTGAACATCGACGAACAGCGTATCATTGGCGAACAACGTATCCGGCAAGGTCAGCCCGCTGGTAATTGCAAAGTCGGTGCCGGCTTGTATCGAGGCTCCGCTTACTTCCACCGCTCCGCCGCTGGAGTAAACTTTGATCGTCTGTGTCGCATTGTTGCCTAAAGTTACACTCGCATAATTTGCCGGGTTCACATTTGAAGTAATGGTTCCTGGAACTCCCGTTCCATCCAGGCCGATACTAAAAGGATCGACACCAGAATTATTATTAAGCCTCAAAGTATCTGTTTGCGTTCCAAATGCATTTGGCGTAAAGCGAACATCCACGAATAACGTATCATTCTTGGACAAAGTATCGGGCAGTGTCAACGGCGTTACCAGACTGAACTGTGAACCAAGATCAAAAGAAGAATTAGTGACCTCTACCCATCCGCCGACCGCATACACTTTGGTCTGGAGAATCGCATTACTGCCGAGGGCTACGTTTCCAAAATTAACCGGCTGAACCGTGGCGGCAAGTGAACCAACCGGATAAGCGCCGGCAACCTGATTCGAATACGATCCGATCTGCCCTGCGCTGTCAATGGCGGCTATTCTATAATAATACGTAACGCCCAGCTGTGCTGTATTGTCGTCAAACCAATTCGTCGGCACAGCGACGCGGCCGATTGAATCGGAGGCAGACGGAATAAAACCGTTCGTCGTACTTCGATACACATAATAGTGGCTCAGATCTGCCTCGGTATTGGCTGTCCATGTAACCGTGAGCGTAGAATCCAGGAATGGCGTCGTGTTAAGCCCCGTCGGAGCAACCGGCGCCATGGCGCCGGAAAATACAAAGGCGCCGCTATTCACGACATTTCCATTGTATCCATTAACGGTTCCTTCAAAAACGGTGCTGCCGCCTGATTCATCAAAATGGTACAATCCTACCAAACCGGACTCGTCTCCGCGAATCGGGCGAATCATACTCCCGGCTATCTCCGCCTGAGAACGGATCACATTCCATACCCGAACTTCGTCTACTTGCCCTTGCAGGGAAACCGCATTGTCAAATACGCCGGAGGCATTACCTCCAATGCCAAGCGGGCCGGTATTGTTATCGATAGGACCTGCGCCGAGAGTTGCATTAGCCTCTAAAACGCCATTGACGTACAGGTTCAGATCATTTCCGTCGTAAGTTGCCGCAACATGATACCACACACCGGACTGAACCGATCCCGGTGCACTGGATACACCATAGCGGATAGAACCCGCAACGACTTCGGCACGGAAACTCTGCGTTGGCAATTCATAAAATAGCTCATAAGCACCTTGATCTGCTGCATCCTGCTTGATGATCAAACGATTGTAACGCGATAAATTATCAATCCGCGCCCAAGCTTCCCAGGTTCCAACCGATAAATTCAAATCCGTACCATTTCCGGCATTGACCAATTGATCGACGCCATTCAAGGCAACCGCATTTCCCGCCTCCAAAACAGGCACCGCCGCGTCTTCATTGGAGAAGCCGCTTTCCTGCGCGATGGCATTCAATGCAGTCACGCGGAAGTAATAGATCTGACCATTGGTCAAACCTGTAATTGTTTTCGAAGTATCGGCCGCGCCGCCGGTCGTGCTGTCCTGCAGCATCACGGGGTTTGTCGTTACATCATAGTAAATCCGGTATTTCGTTGTCAGTCCGTCGTTATTGGCATTCCACTTGAGTTCGATCTGTCCGTTACGGGCTATCGCGTACAGATCTGCAGGCACAGCCGGAGCAAAACTCGGCGTGAAAGGAGCCGAGAAATTCGACGTATTACCCAAACTATCCTGCATCGCGGTAACGTTCATTCCTGCGTAGAGAGGAACTTTTTTCGCCCATAAGCCCGTGCCGTCGGCATACGTGGTATCAACAAAGATCTGACCGTCATTCGAGCTGTCGGCAAATATCTGCACGAGCGCATTCGGCGCGGCGTTACCCATGACAGTAGAATCCGGTAAAACCATGATGATACGCGGAGCTGCAACGCTCAACTGAGCCGCGGCATTGATTGAGATATCGCCGGCATTATGGTGGATCTTGTTACCA
>CAZHUW010000030.1:1515-10853 GCA_964535295.1 uncultured Bacteroidota bacterium | reverse complement strand
CCGTTACCGATCTGATTGCCGCTGGCATTGTCGATCTCAACGCCGTTGGATCCGTTGCCGAGATCATTGAGACCGTCGGCCGATAAACCGATATAATTGCCGATCGCGGTAATATTACGGGCGCCGTTCTCGATACGCAATCCTGAATTGGTATTACCCGAGATCACGTTTCTTTCCGGCAGCGTCATTCCGCCGATAGTTGAACCGAAGGCAATATTGGTTAATGTGATACCCGCGAGATTCGGCAGCGCAACATTACCCGTCACGTCCGTTCCGATGAAGTTGCCGGTCACACTATGGCCGTTCGTTCCGGCAATGTATACGCCGGCATTATCGTTTCCGGAAATCACATTATTGATGATCCTCGTGTTAGCTCCATATACATATACACCGAATGCCGCATTGCCCAGATCCGCGGTACCTGTTACATCCGTACCAATAAAGTTGTTGTCTGCCACATCAGGTCCAAACAGATACAGTCCGTGTGCGCTGTTCGCTGAGATGATATTCCGTCCCGCAGGCGTTCCATCGCCGACAAAATTCGGACCGGTGGTCAACTGCGTTGCAACACCGATCGCATTCCCTAAAGCTACAGTACCTGTTATATCCGTTCCGATCTTGTTGGCCAGGACGTAATTCGAATCGGCTCCGTTATTCTGAATGTTGATGGCGAAATTAGTATTACCTGAAATAACATTTCCTGCGCCAGGTAAACCGATCTGGTTATACATTGATAACGAATCGATTACGATACCGTAGTCATTTGGAATGGCCACGGTTGCAGTGACATCCGTTCCGATACCGTTATTGAAGATCGAGTTGTTATTACTTTCGACAATCTGAATACCGGCTACGCTGTGACCGGATATGAGATTCTGGCCGATCTTTATTCCTCCATAAACCTGTATTGCAATACCAATACCCTGAGGAATTCCATAAGCGGTACCGCCGCCTGCATCTGTACCGACAATATTATTTTCTAAGACCCATAAAATTCCCGGCGCAATTCCAGCCGTTCCGTTTCCTGCGATATGACTGTTGAGGATCGTATCACGCACCGCATCCCCCTGAATACCGATGAGGGTAAATTCCAAAGCGTCTACATTGTCTAATTTGCTGTCATTTCCGCCTGCCCCTGCGTTATCAATGAAAATACCGCGCTGCGCGATACCGCGGCCGAACATGTTGAAATTACGCAGTTGACTGAACGGCGCGCGTAAACTGAACATCGTAAACCCGGTGTAACCCGGCGCGGCGCTCACCGTTACATTCGTTGCCTGGCCGTCGATATCCAGTGTATCGGTGATATTGGGCATCGGACGCGTGACAAAGATCGTATCATTGGGCGAGAGGGAGAACGTAATAAGATTACGTCCAAATTGCGTGTTCGCAAAAGCGATCGCATACCGGAGCGTTCCGATGGAGCTGTCATCCAGCGTGGTAGTGACCACCAATGGATCAATGTAGGCCGCAGAAACCGGTGCCGAGAAAGCCGACGAATGGAAGAAACTGTCCTGAATGGCCGTATAGTTCATTCCCGGCATTGGCGGCACTTTCATGGCCCAATTGCCGGACCCATTGGCGTAAACGGAGTCGAGGAAAATGCGTCCCTGATTTGCCGAATCAGCATATAACTGAATCAGTGCGTTTTGTCCCGCGTAACCACTGACTGTGGAGTCCAAGCCGACGGAAGTTATGACAGGCGCCCAGACATTCTGATGCGCACCCGCTACGAGCGAAATACCGCCGCCGCCATTGGAATAGATCTCGTTCGCGAAGAAACGGTCGCTATCCACCTGAAATCCGGTCTGATCGGCCGTAATGCCAAAATTCGTATTGTAGGCAATCCGATTTCGTATTATTTCGTTGTTGTGCGCAAAGGTCGAAATACCCGCAATAAACACTCCGTGGCCCGAATTACCCAGCGCAGTGACGCTGTCGGCGGAAACGCCAATCAGGTTATGCATGACGATATTATACGCCGCTATGCCGGTATTGCCAATAATCGCAACGCCATTCCCGCTATTTCCGGAAATCAGGTTACCGAAACCGATCTCTCCGATTTGGTTCGCGGAACCGCCGTCGATTTGAATTCCGTCGTTGCCATTGGGCAAAGCCGTGCTACCGGAAAGATCCGTTCCGATCAAATTTCCAATAATCAAATTACTATCGGTTCCAACATCCTGAATACGAATTCCATCATTAAAATTTCCTGACAGGATGTTCCCACCGGAACCGGTATTGTTGCCAATGAGGGCGTATTGAGTTCCGTTTTCAATAACGATACCGGTATTATTTGGAAGCGCCGTAACGCCGGTGCGGTCTACGCCGATATAATTTTGAAATACTTTTGTTGAATCTGCATTGTTAAGTATAATACCATCACCGCTGTTGCCTGCTATCACGTTGGCCGCCGCGCCGGCATTAAGACCGATCTGGTTGTTCACACTGCCGTAGACACCGATACCGTTACCGGTTCCAAGTGAGCTCGTTCCGGCTGAATCTGTGCCAACATAGTTACCTGCGACGAGATTATAATTTGAGCTACTCTGAATGTAGACTTGCACAGGAAAATCTGCGCCCGAACCGTTATCACCGAACACGTTTCGTCCACCGTCCGTACCATCACCGATGATATTATAAGAACTGTTATTCAGCGTGACCCCCGACCCCGCTCCTCCGCCGGCCCAATTTGGCATGGCTGCCAAACCGGTAATATCCGCTCCGACAAAATTACCCAAGATCGAAGTGCCGGAGGAATTTTCAACCATGACCCCGGCACCGCTCAGAATGCTTGATGAATTATTTGAAATAACATTTCGGCCCGCCGGAGTTCCGTCACCTATCATATTTCCAACGGCGTTGAGGATATGAATACCATAACCCTGATTGCCCATGGCCAGGGTGCCGGTAGAATCGGTTCCGATCAGATTTCTTACCACCATATTGCTGTCGGATTCGATCAGGATGCCATGGTTGTTATTAGCGGAAATCACGTTGTAAACTTGCGCGTTCGCATCGCCGATCCGGTTGTATTTGGCGCCAAGACGGATGATAACGCCGTCGGCTCCATTTCCACTGCCCGTGACGCCATCTTCGGTTCCGATAAAATTACCGGCAACGATATTGGAATCTGTGCCGAAGTGTTCGATGATCATGCCCGGCGATGCGTTGTATGTATTATTGAAAATGTAATTTCTACCCTGAATTGTTCCGTCGCCGATTCGATTGCCTCGACCTCCATTTTTGATATGAATACCCACTTCATTGTCGTCCACATAACAACCCGTCACGACATTGTAATTACCTCCGTCGATGTCAATGCCGCTGGCATTATTGAAGAAATTGGAGATTCTCAAATTGCGGATTTCATTGTATGACGATAAGATATTCAAACCCTTGTCTGCGGTCGGATTGAAGCCATACAACTGAATATCACCACGGCCATCACCATCAACATCGCCATCGATAAACGTAAAGTCATCGGTAATATCGGGAAGATTGCTATTCAAGTTGATCGTCTGGCCCAACAGAGATATGTCAAAGCGTATGGAATCCGGCCCTGGATGGCTGTTGGCGTAGTTTATACCGTAGCGTAAAGTGCCCGGAGAACCGTCGTCCGCCAAAGAATTTACCATACTCGGATCGGTAAGGGTCAGACCCATAGGAACAGAAAATCCCGACGTGCGACCGGCGCTGTCCTGCAGTGCTGTCAGGTAAGGCGGTTCTACTCCGAACAGTGTCACGGGAAGATCAAAATCCCCTGCTCCGTTGGCGTAGCCTGTCGCCAAGAGTAACCGGCCCTGATTGGTAGAATCGGCGTAAATTTGAATATAGGCATTGGGCGATGAATGACCGTGTACCACGGAATCGAGAGTGATGGAATTGATCTTTGGCGCAGCGATGCTTCCGTTCGAACCGGATACGAAATTCATACCGCCAAGTGCATTATTGAAAATGCTATTGCCGTGCATGATCAGGCTATCCGCATCGGACGACCCATCCATCTCAACGGCGTTAAAATTATTATGTGCGATCACATTATTGATAAGGCTGTCGCGGCGCGCTCCCCATCCGAAAACAGCATAGATCCTCACGCCATGCTGACCATTGTTCACCGAGGTTATGCCATTGACGCCAACGCCGATCTTGTTATTCATGATCTTATTATCATTCGAATAGCCCCCATTAGAAAATATCCAGACGCCGTGGGCATTATTTCCGGAAATCACATTGTCTCCGATGGTGTTGTAACTGGAATTCTGCAAATGCACGCCAGCAAACCCATTGCCCAGATCGCTGTTGCCCGTAACATCAACACCAATAAAATTATTCAAGACCGTATTGGAATCGGAATGAAGTTCAATACCGCTATTCCCGTTTCCGGAAATAATATTACGACCTGTCGGAGTACCGTCACCGATCAAATTGCCGTTGGAACCCACATCGAACCAGAGACCGGTGCTATTGGGGATCGCAGAAGTTCCGGTTGCGTCCGTTCCGATCTTGTTGCCGAACAGTTCTACATACTTGGCATAATAGGAAAATCCGGAATATCCAAAACTGATCGCCTTAGCGCTTTCAGTGCTCCAACCCGAAATCAGATTGTTCTGTATTTTCAGCCCGTAGCCATTCTGGACATTAATACCCGCGAGATGACTGGGATAAGTCAAAGCCGCCGATCCGGCTGCATTCGTTCCGATCTTGTTGTCGACAATTTTGGTCGTATCAAGATCGTTGGAGCTTCCGTAAAAATATATTCCATAACCACGCGCCGAGATGACGTTGCCCCGTATTTCGTGTTGTCCTCCGCCCGCCGGAGCCGAGATGTCGATATTGTTGACGTTGCTGTAGAGAGAAGTCCCGTCGGTACCGATATAATTGTAGAGTATTTTTGCCCGGTGTGCCGTATTGGAAATCGTCAAGGCCGCTTCAGAGCCTTGCACAAAACGAATGATGGTTAATCCCTTGACGATAACGTCGTTGGCCGCAATACGTACGAACGATTCATTGATACCGTTATTGACTCCGTCAATGACGACATCGGGTATGTTGTCTGAATTAAAGTCGCCATTGATGAACAGAGAATCATCCGTAATGTCAGGTAACTGAGAGGCGAGTAAAACGGAATCGACCGAGGCGTTAAAAATGATCGTATCGGGACCTGAGTGAGAATTGGCGTAATTGATCGCTTCGCGCAATGAACCGGCGCCGCCGTCACCCTTCGACGTGACTACGGTTGTCGTTTGGAACACTGGTGCATTTTCGAGAACATAGACCACATTCGCTGTGTTGTCAGCAGCGACAATCTCCATAGTCGCCATGCCGGAGAAATTACCTGAAGATATGGTAACGCCGCCATTACCCGTCGCGTAGGAAGATCCTGCAGAGAAGTTACCGGCGCCATCATTAATAATCGTCTGGACATTCGTGGATCCGTAGTTCACGGCAGCCACGTCTATGTCGCCATCTCCTTCAAAATCACCCAAAGTTATGGATTGCGGCAATGAACCGACGCCGATTTCATTACCGGCAAATCCGCCGACACCGTCATTCAGTCTGATCCCTACGTTGCCGCTATTCTCATTACAAAAAGCAATATCCACGAGTCCGTCGCCGTTGAAGTCAGCCGCACGGATGGTTCTCGGCTGGACCCCGTTGGTCGTGAAATCGCCGCCGCCGCCAAAGACACCGGTTCCATCATTCAGGCGTATGGAGAATGTACCGCTGCTGTAGTTCGATGCCGCCAGATCGAGATCGCCGTCATTGTCGAAATCGGCAACTGTGATAAAGTACGGATTGTTCTGAACATTGATCACATTGCCGGGCGAGAAGGCCGATCCTGTACCGTCGTTCAAGCGAACGCGCAACTGGGTTCCGCTTTCCGAAGAAATCAGATCGACATCCCCGTCGCCATCGAAGTCACCGGCAGCAACGGTCAACTGAGCTACACCCGTGCTGATATCGGCTAGCACACCGAAATTGCCGCTTCCATCATTTGAACGAATAGATATATCAGAGCTGGAATTATTAGAAACCGCAATATCAATGTCGCCGTCGCCGTCAAAATCTGCAGCCGCGATCTCATAAGGAAGACTGCCCACCGCTACGTTGGACAAAACGGTGAAGCCGCCTGAGCCGTCATTGATGGCAATGGAAACATCGTTCGTCGATTGATTGACAACCGCCATATCCAGACTTCCGTCGTTATTGAAGTCGGCAGCCGCAATGGCTTTGGGAAAAGTTCCCACGACAACGGTATCGCCCGCGGAAAAGAAACCCGTCGCAAGATTCGTCTGAACAAAGAACTGCCATGAATACGGTTTAAGCGTATCGCTGTTTATGGCTATGATGCCCCGGGTCAAAGTGACGGTAACAAGTTCACCGGGAATAAAATCCGTATTGGGGTCAATATTTGCCGTTTGCGCACCGTATCCGTATGTAAAAGTATGATCACCGCTTTGCGCGCCACGAATGAGAACATTTCTCGTATTGAGACTATCCGTTAGAATATCCGATGTGAAATTTACAATAATATTGCTGTTTGCCGGAATAGAAAGCCCATTGGCCGATGGTGTGGTCGAGACGATTGACAGCGGAGCCGCCATCGCGCCGGATACAACGTATGTCGGGCCGTTGAACAGCGTAAGATTTCTGTCATTTGGCGAAGCGTCGAATGCGGTCGCACCAGAGCCTTCATCAAAATGCCAGTTCGCCAAAAAACCAGCTTCGTCCCCACGTGATGGGCTAGCCTGAACCGATGTCATTTCCGCATCCGTCAATCCGCGGTTCCAGATCCGCATTTCATCGATCTGACCTTCAAAATGCACGCTATTGTATGGATTCACACCGACACCGATAGAGCCGGATGTAATATTCTGGACATTTCCACTGACTGCAGAATCCACAACAACACCATTCTTATAGGCGTAAAGCTGACCATTGCGAAGAACGACCGCCACATGAGTCCAGACACCGTTCGTATATGGAATGCCTACAAATATTTGGCTCCCGTCCCATAGATAGGCCCAAATACGGTCTTGACCGGTATAATCGCCGCGCGTTAATCCGAGATAACCTCCGGCATCAAGGATAATCCCTTGGCCTTCATAGATCGCGGAAATCGACGGAGACGTACCGTTTGGTTTAACCCAAGCGCTGATCGTGACCGATGATGGGTCAACACCCAAGTTCTGGTATGACGTAAAGATCGCCGCCTCATCATCAATACCCTCAAGACTCAGCGCCTGACCGGCACCCGCTACCGGAACCGCAGCGTCTTCATTGGAGTAGCCGCTTTCATCGGTCGCATTGATTGCTTTGATACGGAAATAATACAAAGTACCGTTCACGAGTCCCGTAACCGTCTTGTTTGTTCCAACTGAAGAATCCGTCTGTACTATAGGATTGGGATTGACGTCATGATAAATGCGGTATAATGTTGCTCCGGGTGAGGCTGTCCAATTCAATTCAACCTGCCCGTTTTGAGCTACCGCATATAAACCGCTTGGCGCCGGCAGGATCGCATCATTGAATGCTATCGACACATCATTGGAACCCGCATTGGGCGTAATCAGATCGATAGAACCGTCGCCGTCAAGATCCGCTGCGGCAATATCATAAGGCTGTGATCCGACAGAGATCGTTGTACTTCCGGTAAAATTGGCTGTACCGTCATTGACACGTACAGAGACCGTATTGGCACTCCAGTCAGCGGTCGCAAAATCCACATCGCCGTCACCGTCGAGATCGCCGGCAACAATCGAGTAAGGATTGGAACCGACCGTCGGTGTTTGACCGCCGAAAAAGTTTCCTGATCCGTCATTTAGCAATACAGAAACATCATTGGATGTGGTATTTGCGGTGACAAGATCGATATCTCCGTCGCCATCCAGATCCGCCGCTTGAATGCCCTGCGGATTGGTTCCAACAGCCGGATCGAATGCAATCGGGAAATTACCCGCGCCGTCATTTAGACGAACCGATATGCTGTTTGCCCCCACATTGGCCGTCGCGAAATCCATATCGCCGTCGCTGTCAAAATCTCCGGTAGTAATATCATACGGCGTTGTTTGGACAGAAACCGTAGCGCCGCCGGTAAAATTTGCCGCGCCGTCGTTGATCAAAACGCTCACATTATTTGAATTCGCGTTCGCCACAACCAGATCAAGGTCCCCGTCGCCATCAATGTCTGCAGATTGAACGGCGTAAGGACCGGAACCTACGGCAACGCTCGGCCCCGAAAAATTACCGGCGCCGTCGTTAAGCAGTGTCGTAACGGTATTACCGCCGGCGTCGGCGGTGACAATGTCCACATCGCCGTCATTGTCGAGATCGGCCACGTGAGGACCATAAGGATTGGTTCCAACGGGTACCGTATAACTTGATAAAATTCCGCCGATGCCGTCGTTAAGAATGATCGTGACTTCACTCGGTGAAATATTAGTGGCTACGATATCGATCGTACCATCCAGGTTAAAATCCGCCGTCGCAACTCCGCCAGGGTTTATTCCAGCCGCAAGATTTGATGCCGGCAAAGAATAGGAAGCCGCGGCAAACGATGAAGCGGCGGTAAACTGAAATTGAACATTCCGCAAAATATTTCCGCTGACAGCAATATTCGAAGCGCCAGACATGATCACGGTAACCACTTCGCCCGGCTTAAAATTGGCCGTAGGGTCAATGGTCAAAGTATACAAGACATTATCGTAGAACAACGACGTATTCATATAGCCGCTCAGCGAGCCAAAAACTTTGGCGTCGAATGAACTCATGTCTTCAGGATATTCCACCACAATGTTGGCCGTAGGATTGATTCCAACGGTATTTGGGATCGGAGTGACAGAAGTAGGAACGATATAATTGTTATTTTTTAAGACTGTCGTATTTCCGCTGACCGAACCGTCGACGCGGATAATATCGATGTCGCCGTCATTGTCTACGTCTCCTCCATCGATTGACCATGCAGGCCCTGGCCCGACAAACGCGTTATAAGAACCCGAGAAGTTGGCGGACCCGTCATTAATGCGAATCGAAACTGTAGTTGCCCCGCCTGTATTTCCGGCCGCGATGTCCACATCGCCGTCGCCGTCAAGATCGCCAAGAAACACCGACCGCGGAGACACTAATCCTCCAATATCCGAACCGCCGGAAAATGTACCGGTTCCGTCATTAAGCCGAATAGATACATCGCTTCCGCCCTCATTGGCCGTAACCAGATCAAGATCGGTATCGGCGTCCAGGTCAGCCAGTCTGACCATGACCGGACCAAAACTTACAGAAGAAGTCCCTCCGGAGGAAAAACCCGCCGCGCCGTCATTGAGCAAAATGGATACTGT
>CAZHUW010000030.1:0-1415 GCA_964535295.1 uncultured Bacteroidota bacterium | reverse complement strand
CGCTACAAAACCGGAGGAAGCTATTAATAGGTCCAAATCCCCGTCATTGTCAATATCAGAGGCTGTTACGGCTCTTGAATTTGTTCCGGATGAAAGATCTGTACTTCCGGAAAAATTGCCTGTTCCATCATTGAACCGGATCGAGACAGTTCCATCGACATCATTGGCCGCAGCCATATCGAGATCGCCGTCCCCGTCCAGGTCCGCCAGACTGACTCCGAATGGAGTGGAGCCCACCGTTGCACCGGGTAACGGGCTGAAAGTTCCCGTCGCGGCAAACGCACCAACGGTAAATTGCCAGGAATAGGGATTGAGCGTGTCGGTGTTGGTCCCAATGATACCGTTGGTGAGCGTGACCGTTACTACTTCACCAAATTTGAAATCGGTATCGGGATCGATGGATAAGCTGGCTTCGTAAAAATAATTAGCCGTATGTAACCCGCTGTGGGAACCGCGGATCTTGATCGTGGCATTATTTAAAGTGGCCACATTGATATCTTGAGGAAAATTGACGAAGATATTCGATGAAATGCCAACATTACCCTGATTTTGCTGCGGGGTTACGGATGTAACATTGAAGTAGCCTGAAGCATTTTTGAGGATCGAAAAATTGGAGGAACCGAAATTAGCCGTAGCTATCTCCAGTTTGCCGTCACCGTCCAGATCCGCGGCAATGAGCGCTCTGGCATTGGTTCCTGCCGCACGATTGATCGATCCGGAAAAATTACCGAATCCATCGTTAAAGCGAACGGCCACATCGTTCGAAAAATATTTCGCCGCTGCGATATCCATGTCTCCATCCCCGTCAAAATCGGCCGTAGTAACCCCAAACGGACTGGAACCAACCGTCACATCCGTAGTGCCGGAAAAGTTACCGGCGCCATCGTTGAGGCGTATTGAAACTTCACTGGAACTGAGTCCTGCCGACGCAAGGTCCGCATCCCCGTCCCCGTCAAAATCGGCGGCAACCACAGACGCCGGACCAAATGCAACCGCCACACTGCCAATGCCGACGAAATTTCCCAAACCGTCATTTCTGAGAATAGAGATGTTATCGGAACTTTGATTGGCTGCCGCAAGGTCCAGATCTCCATCTCCGTCAAAATCCGCGGCGGCAACGGATTGAGGCGCGGATCCCACGGCCACATTCGATATGCCGGAGAAATTACCTGCCCCATCGTTCAACCGGATCGACACATTACCGCTCGATTCGTTGGCGGCCGCAATATCCAGATCCCCATCGCTATCAAAATCAGCCGCGATCACGGAGCGGGGCGTAGTACCGACGGCAACATTGGTCGAACCGGAGAAATTACCGGCGCCGTCGTTCATTCGGATCGAGACGGTTCCGCTCCCTTCATTGGATACGGCTATATCAAGATCATTGTCACCATCGAAGTCGGCAGCTGTAACCC
>CAZHUW010000029.1:0-24280 GCA_964535295.1 uncultured Bacteroidota bacterium | reverse complement strand
AAGTATTTACACCTATCTTGGAAAGATAAAATTCTTTTCCGATGCGATCGAGAGGATCAATAAGCCCGGAATTGTCACAGGGTTGGCCTGGACCGCTGCGGGCGGAGATATTTTGTTCATTGAAGCTTCTAAGATGAAAGGGAAAGGCAGTCTGACATTAACGGGGCAATTGGGTGACGTGATGAAAGAATCCGCCGTTGCGGCTTTAAGTCAGATCCGTTCCCAAGCGGATGAACTCGGGATAGCGGATGAATTTGATAAGATTGATATTCACATCCATGTGCCGGCCGGGGCAATTCCTAAAGACGGACCTTCGGCAGGTATTACGATGTACACGGCAATTTACTCTCTGCTTACTAATCGACTCGTTCGCAATGATATTGCTATGACAGGGGAGATCACACTACGCGGTTCGGTCTTACCGATCGGAGGAGTAAAAGAAAAGATTCTGGCGGCGCATCGGGCGGGTCTTCGAACGATCATCATACCCGATAAAAACGAAAAGGATCTGGATGAGGTGCCGAAACAGATTCGTGATGAGATGAAGTTCGTGCTGGTCAAAGAAGTTTCTAAAGTCGTTGAAACGGCATTGAGACCGGCTGTAAAAATCCATTCTAAGGACGCGGTAGCGAAAAGACAAAGTAAATTGCAAAAAAAGAATTTAAAACCAAAAGCGAAACAGACAATCAGAAGGAAGAAATAATGAACAAACAAAAAATGCAGATACCGATTATACTCGGGATCCTTTTTCTTTTCGTACTACTGAATCCGATTCTGTTTCCCAGTGGTCAGGATTCTGAGATCACCTATAAGGCATTCCGCGATTCTCTGGCCGTAGGACGTATCGATGAAGTCCAGATCACCAATGATAAAATGTATGGCAAGTTCAAACTGACGGACAGCTTGGCAGCCGAACAGGCAAAAGAAAATGAGAAACCTGAAGATATAACGGAACGCATTCGTCTGGGTAATTTCTTTGAAAGCCGCTTTAAGAAGGATCTGCGTCAGCCGTTCGTAGTGAACACACTGCCTGATGACAAGTTAGTTCAAGACCTTCAGATGGCGGGCGTCGACTACAAAGGCGTAATTGACAGCAATTGGCTGGAAAATATTCTTATATATTGGATATTTCCGTTACTCCTGCTTTTTGTGTTATGGGGATTTATTTTCCGGCGAATGAGTGGCGGTGGAAATGTGATGAGTATCGGAAAAAGTAAAGCAAAGATCTACGCGGCCGATCCAAAAACTAAAGTTACATTTAGCGATGTTGCCGGCGTGGAAGAAGTGATTGAAGAGGTGCGAGAATTGGTTGATTTCCTTAAAACACCCAAAAAATACACAAAACTCGGCGCCAAATTGCCGAAAGGGGTGTTGCTTGTCGGTCCTCCGGGAACCGGCAAAACGTTGCTTGCAAAGGCAGTTGCCGGAGAAGCCAATGTACCGTTCTTCCATTTGAGCGGATCTGATTTTGTTGAAATGTTCGTCGGTGTCGGCGCATCACGCGTACGGGATCTTTTCGCGGAAGCCAAAACTAAAGCTCCTTGTATTATTTTTATAGATGAAATCGATGCCATCGGCAGAAGCCGAGCCAAAGGTATGATCATGGGCGGTCATGATGAAAGGGAAAATACTTTAAATCAACTATTGGTTGAAATGGACGGTTTTAATACGGATAAAGGCGTAATTATAATGGGTGCGACCAATCGGCCGGATGTATTGGACGTTGCATTGTTACGACCTGGACGGTTTGACCGTCAGGTTGTATTGGACAGGCCCGATCTAAAAGCGCGTATGGAGATTTTTAAAGTCCATACTAAAGGAATGCCATTGTCTGAGAACATGGACCTCCAAGCACTGGCTTCTCAGACACCGGGTTTTGCGGGAGCGGAAATTGCAAATGTTTGTAATGAAGCCTCATTACTGGCGTCTCGCAAAGATAAGGACCGAATAGAGATGTCTGACTTCCAGGAAGCCATTGAACGTGTTATCGGCGGACTGGAAAAAAAGAATAAAATCATCAGTCCCAAAGAGAAGAATATTGTTGCCTATCACGAATCAGGACACGCAGTGGTGGGTCATTACCTTGAGAACGCCGATCCCGTTCATAAAGTATCGATTGTTCCTCGTGGAGTGGCCGCATTAGGCTACACCCTGCAGACGCCTCTTGAAGACAGGTACTTATTGTCACGAGATGAATTGATCGAAAAGCTATGCAGTCTACTTGGTGGGCGTGCGGCAGAAGATATTGTGTTCAATCAAATATCTACGGGAGCATCCAATGATCTTGAACGGGTTACCGAAATTGCGACACGAATGGTCACCATGTACGGAATGTCCGAAAAACTTGGAAATATTTCGTATACCGAGAATGGCCGCGAGAATTTTCTTGGCGGCGTGACGATGAAACCGTACAGCGAGGAAACGGCCAAACTGATCGATGGTGAGGTCAAAAGGATCATTGATTCGGCGTATGCAAAGACAAAAAACCTTCTTATAGAAAAAAGAACGAAACTGGAGGCTTTGACACAACGACTTCTGGAGAAAGAGGTTCTTGATAAAAAGGAGATTGAAGAAATTCTCGGTATTAAACCGGTAACAGAAGACAATGGCCAAAACGGTTCAAAGAAACATCAAGAAACTGATATTCAGGCTGACAAAGTTCCGATGTAACGATAGATATTTCCAGGTAATATGAACAATATGTGGAGCAGATATTCTTTTTTATTACTTTTCAGCACAGCGTGCATAATACCGATTGTCTGGATGATCGGTATCTCCGTCGTACAGTATCCGGAAAAAGAAATATCAATACAAAATTATGCTGACGTGTGGAATTCTGGATCCTTTGGACAATATTTTGTGAACAGTCTGATTGTTTCGATATCGGTGACGGCCTGTAATATTATCTTTTGTTCCATGGCCGGTTATTTTTTTGCGCGTCAGGAATTTCGATTGAAGAATTTTCTTTTTATTTCGGTACTTTTAGCGTTAATTATACCCGCGCAGATCGTCATGGTTCCGCTTTATTTATTACTCCATCGGTTTGGTTGGATCGATAGCTATTGGGCTTTGATCGTTCCATGGTTGGTAAATCCTTTCGGGATCTTTATGATGAAACAGTATTTTGAGAAAATACCTGTGTCGTTGGAAGAATCAGCACGGATGGACGGTGCAAATGATCTTACGATATTATTTAGAATTGTAATACCGATTGCCAAACCTGCATTGGCCGTATTGGGTATATATATTTTTGTCAATAATTGGAATCAGTTTCTTTTTCCCTTTCTATTTACCGATTCAGACTCTATGCGCACTTTACCCGTAGGATTGGCTTTTTTCAGCGGCTATCAGGATATTGATGCCGCCCATCTTATGGCCGGTGCAGGGATTTCATCCCTCCCGATGATCATTATTTTTTTACTGTTTCAAAGACAAATTATATCCGGACTTACCGCCGGAGCAATAAAAGAATAAGAAAATAGAATTTTACATGCGAATTGCGATCATTTCCGACATACACGCCAATCTAGAGGCGCTAACAAAAGCTTTGCAGATCATTGATGAACAAAAACCCGATGGAATCATCTGTTTGGGTGATGTTGTGGGTTATGGACCGGATCCTAATATGTGTGTGGATATAATTCGCGAAAGATCAAAGGTAGTCCTTATGGGTAATCACGATTATGCTGTGACACATACCGAGGCGACGGAAAATTTCAATCCGGTAGCCAAGGAGGCGGTTTTCTGGACGCGTGAACGTATCAGCCCTGATAATTTGGAATATTTATCAGCGCTACCGTATACCCACAAAGATGAAAATCTTTGTTTTGTACATTCGACTCCATTTGAACCTGAGAATTGGCATTATGTATTTACGTGGAATGACGCGATAAGTCAGTTCGATCATTTTGAAGAAAAAATTTGTTTTATCGGTCATTCACATGTTCCGCAGATTTATTATAACGATACCAGCATTCCTATGGCGTTCGAATTGAGTAAGCAATCTAAATATCTGATCAACGTCGGGAGTATCGGACAACCCAGAGACGGAAACCCACGATTAAGTTTTGGTATTTTGGATTTAGACAAATGGTTCTATCAGCCTTTTCGATCTGACTATGAAATGGAAATAACAGCTCAAAAGATCAGGGACAGGGGGCTGCCGCCTTTTCTTGCGGACCGACTGATTAAAGGCAGATAATTGAAAGTTTAGAATATGACACTTAGAAAATAGCTACAGAGAATAAGGAGCTCTTGTAAAAAAATGATATCAGCAGTTTTGAGGGCCATTTTAGGCAATAAACATGAACGCGACGTAAAAAAAATACTGCCGATCGTTGATGAAATTAAGCGGTATGATGAGCTTTACGAAACATTAACCGACGAGCAGTTGCGTGAAAAAACCAAAGAATTAAAAGAAAGAGTCAAAACGCTTACGCAGGATGAAACCAGGGCGGTTGAAGAGATCAAACAGACGATCCAGACAAGTTCCGATCATAATCTCGCCAAGTCGCTCGTTGACGATCTTAAAAAAGCAGAAAAACTTTTATTCGAGATGCAGCAGGCGGCTTTGGATGATATTCTTCCGGAAGCTTTTGCGAATGTTAAGCAAGCCTGTAAGCGCCTGAAAGGAACTAAATATCTTGTTTGTGGCCGTGAAGTTACGTGGGATATGGTTCCTTATGATGTGCAGCTTATCGGCGGTATTGTATTGCATCAGGGAAAGATTGCTGAAATGGCTACCGGTGAAGGTAAGACCTTGGTTGCCGTTGCCCCTATATACCTGAATGCTCTTGCCGGGCGTGGAGTGCACCTTGTTACCGTGAACGATTATCTGGCACTGCGCGATAAAGAATGGATGGGAAAGGTGTATGAATTTCTCGGTCTCACGATCGGGACGATCTTGAACGACATGAATCCTTCGCAGCGTCGGGAAGCTTATAACTGTGATATTACTTATGGCACCAACAACGAATTCGGGTTTGATTATTTACGTGATAACATGGCGACGTCTCCTGACGACGTGGTGCAGGTTCGCGGACATTATTACGCTATGGTAGACGAGGTGGATTCTGTCTTAGTCGATGAGGCACGGACACCATTGATCATCAGCGGCGCTGTCGATAGCCCTACCAATCAAAAGTACGAAGAGAGTAACCCGATGGTCAGGAAGTTGCTTGATATGCAGACACGCCTCGTTAATCAATTAGTTGCCGAAGGTGAAAGTATGCTCGCAAATGGCGGCGATCAGGGTGAGGCCGGCGTCAAACTGCTTACAGCTTTACGCGGAGCTCCGAAAAACAAACGGCTTATGAAGGCCATGACCCAGGAAGGTGTTGCACAGCTTATTCAGGCCACGGAAAACGACTACATGCGTGAAAAAAAGATTCATTTGATTGATGAGGAACTTTTTTATGCTATCGATGAGAAGAGCCACGCCATCGACCTGACCGAGAAAGGCCGAAATGCGCTGTCGCCGACGAATCCTGAAATGTTCGTCATACCGGATCTTTCCGATGAAATCATTAAGATCGACACAAACCATGAACTCAGTGAGCGCGAGAAAGCAGGAAAAAAAGAGGAATTAGGAAAAGTATATGCGGAACGCAGCGACCGCATTCATAGTATTGAAAAGCTACTTCAGGCGCATTCATTGTATGAAAAGGACGTTGAATACGTTGTTCAGGACGGCAAAGTTCAGATCGTGGATGAATTCACAGGCCGAATTCTCCACGGACGGCGTTACTCGGACGGGCTGCACCAAGCGATCGAGGCAAAGGAAGGAGTAAAAGTCGAACGTGATACCCAGACATTAGCCACGATCACGTTACAAAATTATTTCCGTTTGTATAACAAACTTGCCGGTATGACGGGAACGGCCGTAACAGAAGCCAATGAGTTTTTTGAAATTTATAAACTGGATGTGACTGTCGTGCCTACGAACCGACCGATGGTCCGTGAAGATTATGAAGATCAGATCTACCGGACAAAGAGAGAAAAGTATAACGCCGTTGTCGATCTTATCACAGAAAATCAGAAGGCCGGTAAGCCCACGCTTGTTGGCACGACCTCGGTGGAAGTTTCTGAGACGATCAGCCGTATGCTCACACGAAAAGGTACGAAGCATGAAGTTTTGAATGCCAAACAAAATCAAAGGGAAGCTGAAATTGTTTCAAATGCTGGCCAAAAAGGCGCTGTGACCATTGCTACAAATATGGCGGGACGCGGCACGGACATTAAACTCGGTCAGGGTATTCAGGATTTGGGAGGACTTCAGATCATTGGTACAGAGCGTCATGAATCACGTCGTATAGATTTGCAATTACGTGGAAGGGCCGGACGTCAGGGCGATCCAGGGGCCTCGGTCTTCTTTATTTCACTGGAAGACGATCTCATGCGTTTATTCGGTTCCGAGCGTATCGCAAGGGTCATGGATAAACTGGGCGCCGAAGAGGGTGAAGTTATTTCCCACCGATGGATCACAAAGGCCGTGGAGCGCGCCCAAAAGCGCGTCGAAGGGCGTAATTTCAGTATACGAAAGAGACTGCTAGAATACGATGACGTGATGAATCAACAACGCGAAATCATTTACAGCCGCCGCAAAAGGGCGTTACTCAATGAAAACGTAAAAAATGAATTCATGGATATTCTCGATGAATTCATCGAAATGTTGAAAGAAAAATATGTTGGCGACCGGCCACACCCCGAGGATTGGGATCTCCAAGACTTGACAGAATTCATGATGCGATCCTGCGGTATCGCCCTTAATAATGATGAATTTTTGAAATTGAGTGAAGATAAGTTCTCTGACTACATACGCAAGTTATTGATGGGTCGTTATCAAGCAAGGGAGGAGGTTTGGACCTCAGAGAATATGCGGCGGATAGAACGCATAGCCTTGTTAAAAACCATTGATGAGCGCTGGAAAGAGCATTTGCGTGAAATGGAGGAATTCAAAGAGGGTATTCATTTGCGCGGTTATGGTCAAAAGGATCCTTTGATCGAATATAAGAAAGAGGGATTCGAAATGTTCATGCAGCTTCTGGATCGAATAACGACGGAAGTGGTCGAATTTGTCTTCCGTGCAGAGCCGGCCGCTGAAATGGAAAAACAGATGATCAAACGCGCGCGCGCGTTACGAACAGTTCACGCATCCGCAGACGGCATGGGGTTTTCAGGAGGCGGTGAGGAAGCCGCCGAAGAACGCCCCGCAAATGTAAGTCATACACCGGTCAAGGCAGAACAAAAGGTCGGCAGGAATGACCCATGTCCGTGCGGGAGCGGAAAGAAATTCAAACATTGTCACGGTAAATAACTTCAGAAGAATTCTTATGATTGTAAGCTCAACTCAATTCGAGAACATTCCATTGTTACGCCGCGGAAAGGTGCGGGACGTATATGATCTTGAAGACTATCTTCTTATTGTTGTCACCGACCGGATTTCGGCATTTGACGTTATTATGCCAAATCCAATACCACGAAAAGGTGAAGTATTGAACCGGATATCGGCTTTTTGGTTTGATAATACGCGGTCAATTATCGATAATCACGTTGTTTCAATTGATATTTCGCGTTTTCCTGAAGTATGCAAACCTTACCATGAGATTCTTGCTTACCGAAGTATGCTGGTTCATAAGTCCACGCCTATGCCGATCGAATGTATTGTTCGCGGGTATGTCTCGGGTTCAGGATGGAATGAGTATCAAAAAACAGGAACGATCTGCGGCATAAGACTTCCTTCCGGTTTGAAAGAATCCGATAAATTGCCGGAACCTGTTTTTACTCCCTCCACAAAAGCGGAAGAAGGTCACGATCAAAATATCTCATTTGAAAGAGTGAAAGACCTAATAGGGTCAGAGATTGCTGAGAAGATCCGCGAAACTTCTATCCGTATTTATCTTCAAGCGCAAAAAGTAGCAGCAGAAAAGGGGATTATCATTGCGGATACCAAAATGGAGTTCGGCATCAAAGACGGTAAACTGATTCTTATTGACGAACTGTTAACGCCTGACTCCTCCCGATTCTGGCCGGCAGATCAATATCAGCCGGGAGGACGGCAGCCAAGTTATGACAAACAGTTTCTAAGGGATTATCTGCTTTCGATCAAATGGGATAATAATACATCGGCACCTGAACTACCTGCGGAAATTATTAAAAAGACCTCTGAAAAGTACCTGGAAGCCTTAAGGCTATTCACCGGAAGTCTTTAGCACGATTCAGAAACAAACGTTTATTTCTCACCTGCCATTCTCATCAATTCGATCCACATACTTTGAGGAACGGGAATAACGGACAGTCGCGATTGTCTGACCAATCTCAATTCGGCTAATTTCGGGTTCGCTTTGATCTCAGCCAGCGTCACTTGTTTTGACACCGGGCTTTTTGCTATCAGGTCAATGACCGAAAGTTTTGGGTCTTTCTGCCTCGGATCCGGATAAGGGTCTCCGGCGACTTCCGCAATACCAACTATACATTTTCCTTCTCCGCTGTGGTATATAAATGCAAGATCTCCTTTTTTCATGGATCGGATATTGATCAAAGCCTGAGGATTCCGCACACCATCCCATACAGCCTTTTTGTCTTTGAGTAAATTATCGAACGAATAAGCCGAAGGTTCTGTCTTTAATATCCAATAGCCCATATCTTTCTCCTGTTAATCATTATCAAATAACGTTGGTGCTTTAATTCTAAAGTCGATAGTGAATGTCGTTCCGTGGTTTTCAATGCTATCTACACTGATGGATGCTTTGTGTTCTTCGATTATGGACTTGACGATCGCGAGTCCAAGACCCATACTGGATGATTTGGTTGAGAAATGGGGTTCAAATATCTTTGCCAGATTCTCTTTTGGAATACCGTGACCGTTGTCGGAAACGGTGAGGCGAATCATCGATTCGGTAGTCAGAGTCGAGATAGTGATTTTTGCATCGGATTTTCCTGCCGTTGCAGCCAAAGCATTATCCACGAGATTAATGATCACACGTTTTACCGCTTCGGCGTCAATCTCCGCAAAAGGCAGTTTCTTTTGCAGGTCCAGTTTGAATGAGATATTTGCATAGAAGGCAACCACATCCCGAACGATCTGATTAATATCAGCTGGCTTAAAGGATAAACTTGGCATTCTGGCAAATTCTGAAAATTCTTTAGTCAGGTTTCGCAAGCTCTGAATTTCTTCTTCAATGATTTCATAACATTCATCAAGAATTCTACGGAACTTAAGGTCCTCACCTTTGTAAGAATCTTTTATTTGTTGTACGGTCAATTGAATCGGCGTCAACGGGTTTTTTATCTCGTGCGCAAGCCTTTGAGCGATCTCCCGCCAGGTCGCCATCTTCTCAAGATATAGTACGCGTTCCTGCTCTTGCTTAATGCTTTGAACCATTTGGTTAAACGAGCTCATCAGTAGTCCGATCTCGTCATTGCGCGGCCTCATATTGATCTGATAATCCAGATTTCCCTTTGAAATTTGCTCGGTTCCGTGAGCAAGGTTTTTAATAGGATGTGTCATAATCGATGAAAAAAATATGCCCACTGCAAGAGATAACATAATAAGAATAATATAAACGAATAGAAACGCATAAAGAAAGCTTTGTTGAATGTGTTCACTCTCGACATAGAAGGTCTTATAAAACTGTAATGCGCTGAGGATACTTTCCGATTTGTGATAAAACTCTGGGTTGATAAGAGTTGCGCTCAATATGACTCCTGGCTGCTGGTCGGGGAGAGCCACTGGTATACCGGTAATGAGCAGGTGTTCTCTTTCACGATAATCGACAAATTCAGAATTAGTTGCGATACGTTCTCTGGCAAACAGAGTGTCTCGTAATGATTTTATGATATCGTTCTGTGTATAGACGGAATTGACAAAAAGCTCCTGCATATGGATGTCATAGATAGCCGCACCATCCAGCTTGTTCCTTTCTACAAGACCCGATTGAGCTAAATCATTAAGATCGGCTTGACGCAATTGACGGGACGCATACTTTCTTAAAAGGTTTATGACCAGAGGGTTCTCGAGGAACTGCCGGGTATTTTTTAGACTGGCTTTTTTTTCTTTTTGGATGAGTGAGCGGGAAATATCCACAGCATCCTGAAGCGCAAATTCGATTCGGCGGTTCAATCCAAGATTAAAAAGTTTATCCATCATGTTTTGAAAAAGGAAAGAAAGAGGAATTGCGGGGAAAATGGCGATAACGGCAATACTGATAATAAGTTTATTTTTGATTTTATTTAAAAACATTTGTCACCGGCTTTTCAATTGATTCAAAACAAACTTACCGGACCGATACCAATGATCTTTGGGCTCCGGACTTCCAAAGAAGAATTTGATGATAGAACTCAGACCGAAACCATTATCCGACGGCCCGTGATCGATAGAATCAATAACGCTGCCACGCAAATCGTTCTGCAAATGTATTTTTACCAAGGCAGTATAGGATTGTTCGGGTTGTATTCTTTGTAGCTCGGCTAAACGGATGTTGCGCAATGTTCTTAGGCCAGTCTTCAAAGAATCTGGATTCCTAAATCGTTCGATTCGATCCGGATATGTTATAGAGAATATCTCATCCCATACGTCATATTGTATCAGGATTTCAATTTGTGCAAGAGATACCTGGACATTGGCACTATCCATGATTTTTGTCAGTAATATGAGGCGGAGAGGAAGGCCGCTGGTAAGCGTAGTATGTGCTTTAGAGTCCAAGGCATCATGTAAATGAAGATCGGATAGAAGAGCATCATCACTCTTAAAGAGGACAATCTTTGTCACCTCAATATTAGTGACTTGAAAGGACAATAGAATCGTTGTAGAAAAAATAAGGTATTTGATATTAATCATATAAACATTAGCGATGTTTAGTGACGCCGATCTTGGGACAGTACTTGGTTAATTGACATGTGCTGCAAATAGGCGACACCGGTTTACATTGATTTTGACCATAGGTCACAAGAAGATCATTGTACTTCATCCAATATTTGAGGGGAAGTTTCTGTCGTAACTTATATTCGCTTTCATCAGGAGTACGCGTTTTAATATATCCCAACCGATTGGAGATCCTGTGCACATGCGTGTCTACACACATTGCAGGGATACCGTACCCTAATATTAAAACGAGATTTGCTGTCTTACGCCCTACGCCCTTAAAATGCATCAGTGAGTCAAGATCTTTTGGAACTGCGCCTGCGTGGTTAGCGATGAGGTCTTTGCAGATATTCAATATGTTAACTGATTTAATACGGTAGAAAGCGACTGGATATATCAGTTTTTCAATCTGCTTCTTAGATAATTGTAAAATGGTTTCCGGTGTGTCGGCTTCTTGAAAAAGACGACGGCTCGCGGCCATCGTAACTTCATCTTTGGTACGGAGACTGAGCAAAGTGGCAATCAGAACTCTAAATGGAGAAGGTGGTCCTTGCGCAATCGTACTGACGGAGGGGGGCGTCCATTGAGACGATTTTTTTTCAATGATTCCCAGAATTTTGCCGATATTATTGTTATTCATACCTTCTTGTTGTCGTTATTAAATCCTGTTGCATAATATATTTGAAATAATATATTACTTAGGGCAAATCAAGATAGAAAGTTTTTTCAGAGAACACAAGAGTAAGATCCTGGCCTTGGCGTTCAAAAAGTGTTGTTAATATAGGCCTTTAATTCTTATCTTAGCTGAAAATATTCAGTTTCATTTTTTTGTCATTTAACTTGAGTTGTGTGAAATCGGTTCCTTTGATTAGACTTCAATATACTCCCATGTCACTCCATAAAAAGAACCCTGTTAGGCAACCGCTGGTCGTCGGTTTCTTCCTTATAACAGGCTGGCTGACCACAGCTATTTCTGTTAATAACGCATACCTGTTGGACCGAATGGTTTGGAATACCAAGGTCGGTTCCGCCGATATCAGTGGCAAAACGGCGGCTGAGTCCCGTATAATCCTCAATCAATACATTAAACAATTCAAAAATGAACAAATCAAAATAGCAAGTAATGAAGGAAACTATGAGATACGCAATATTGAATTTGATCCTTACTTTGATATAGAGCCCGTCCTTCATGCAGCATATGCCAGGGGGCATGGGCCAAATTTCATTGAAAATCAAAAAGCTCGTGTTAGTTCCTTATTCCGATCGTACTTTTTTCAGTTAGAGTTTTGGTTTGATGATAACCGTTTTCTATCAACTCTGACTCAGTTAGTTCCGAAACTACGTGAAAACCCGGTACAAGACGCATCTGTAATACTTTCCGGAAAGGAGTTTATAGCTGTTCCGGGACATGAGGGTTTTGGATTTGACCAAGATCAAGCTATCGGGCAATACACCAAAATCTTAAGTAGACTTGGCACCGATAGTATCAAGATCAGCATTTATCCTAAACAGCCTGACATTGAGTTGAAAATGGCGGAATTTGCCAAACGCCGGGCTAATCAGCTTATTCGGCGCAGGCTTACCATGATTTACAGTTACGATGGGTATAATTATGATCGTTGGACTATTGACAACTACGAGCGAAAAAACTGGATCGAGTTTCGTAAAATAAAGGAGTATGGTAATTTTTCGCTTTATCCTGTTCTCAATGCCGATAAATTGCGAAATGATTTGAACAAGCGCATAGCCCCTTACATGTACCGGGCAAAAGAAGATATTGTTATACAGAACGACAATGGAAAAATTCATGTTGATGGCGTCGCCAAAGACGGATATTACTTGGATGTTCCCAAAACAATAAAAAAAATCAATCTTGCGATTATTAATAACGAATTGGATACATCCGGACAATATGCGGTTCTGTTGGAAGTAGCCCATTTATTAGGTGGCGTGGCAAACCCTGAAAATGAATTCGGAATCTCAGACGTATTGGCGACGGGCGTTACCGATTTTTTTGGATCACCCGAAAACAGGAAATTTAATATCAACCATGCTTCACCCACCTTTCAGAATGTAGTTATCGAGCCCGAGAAAAAATTTTCATTTCTCAGGCAAATGGGAAAAGTAGACAGCACAACGGGCTACGAGAAAGAACTTGTAATCATCAATGGAGACAGCACAGAACCTCAATACGGAGGAGGAATGTGTCAGGTATCGAGCACATTGTTCAGGACCGTTTTTTTCTCAGGGCTAAAGATTTTGAAAAGAGCCAACCACTCTTTTGAGGTCAAGTATTATCTGCCTTCCGGGCTTGATGCAACTGTTGCCGATTTTGGACCGGACCTTGTTTTCGAAAATGATACGAAAAACCTGGTTTTGATGCAGAACTTGGTGGATCTAAAAAAGACAAAAATGTATTTCAAATTATTCGGTAAGAACGATGGCAGAAAATTAAGGTTTGAAGGACCCATTGATGACGGACCGGTAGGGGAAAAATTAGAGCATTATCGTATCACATGGTACCGCTTTATAGAATTTCCGGATGGCAAAGAAAAAACGGATAAATTCATTTCGGTATACCGGAATAAAGACCTTGTAAAAAAACACCAACCGGAGAACTTACTTGAGAAACAGGACAGCGTATTTGTCCCGGTTTCGCTGGATACCACTCAATTCGACTTCAAACTAGCATTGCCCAACGATACTACGAATAATATCCATCCTTGATTCTCATTGCCATTTGTTTGTGGACTTTGGGGAACGCATATTTTTCTAAATCCCGTATTTTGACCCAACGGGTATTTTTTTCTTTTAAATTGCCCCTTATATAAATACATTGGAAAAAGTGCAGGGTAATACTATAATGGGAATAATGGTGTTTTACAGAGCCAAGCGGCGCTTCCAATTTAGCAATTACGCCGGTCTTATCTGTTAATTCTCTTAAACAGGTCACTTCCAGCGACTCTCCTTTTTCTTTCTTTCCTCCAGGAAATTCCCATAAATTTCCAAGAATTACGTTCTCAGGTCTTCTTGAAATAAGAAAGGCACTGCCGTTTCGCACAACCGCAGCGGCAATGTGAAAATGACCGCCTTTGTTTTTTTTCTTCTTTCTGGGTAAAGCCTCTGGCAATGGTGTTTCATTAAAAGCCCGGCAGAGTTTACGAACACAACATTTTGAGCAAGCCGGTTTTGCCGGTGTGCAAATGATAGCTCCCATTTCCATGAGGGCTTGAGTAAACTCGGAGGCTTTTCCGGCCGGAAATAACCGACGGACAGTCTCTTCGATCCGTATTTTTGTCGACGGGAGGGATATATCAGTTTCAATTCGAAAAAGGCGAGATATAAATCGGACAACGTTTCCATCAACGGCCGGTTGCGGTATGTTATATGCAATACTGAGTACAGAGCCGCACGTATAAGGGCCAAATCCAGGAAGAGATCTTAACATCTTACTCTCGCGAGGGATTTTGCCTCCAAAATCACGTACGATGATGTTTGCAGCCTTGTGCAAATAGGCGGCTCTTCGATAATAACCCAACCCCTCCCATATCTTTAGGACATCATCGGGGCTGGATTTCGCAAGTTCAGTTATTGTCGGAAATCGCTTAATAAAACGCCGATAATAGGGGATAACCTGCTCGACCTGCGTTTGTTGCAACATGATTTCGGAAACCAATATTTTGTAAGGGTCTTTGGTTTTTCGCCATGGCAGATCACGCTTGTTAGCTACATACCAGGTTAGTAACAACCGCTGTAATTTATTTCTTAAGGAGGAGTTTATTGAGAACGAATTCAATCTGATCACGGGATTTGGTTAACAATATCATTGATATTGGAAACGTATTTATCTATATTTTTTTTTAATTTACTGAAATTTTATAAAACCACAAAACTAAATTCTCATTTAACTTATGATACTTACTGACCAGCAGATACTTGCCGAAATCAATGAAAAAAATATTGTCATTGAACCATTTCGTAAAGAATGTTTAGGAACTAATAGTTACGATGTTCACCTTGCAAAATATTTGGCGGTATACAAAGACGATATTATTGATTGTAAAAAGGAAAATCCAATTCATCATTTCGAAATACCGCCGGAAGGTTATATATTATTACCTACCAAACTGTATCTGGGCGTAACTGAGGAGTATACGGAGACACTTAAACACGTTCCTTTTCTTGAAGGAAAATCAAGCATTGGAAGGCTAGGCATAGACATTCATGCGACCGCAGGCAAAGGTGATGTGGGTTATTGTAATACTTGGACACTTGAGATTTCCGTAAAACAGCCTGTCATTATTTATGCCGGTATGCCGATCGGGCAACTTATTTATTTTGAAGTAGCCGGAGAGACTCAAGTACCGTATAACAAAAAAACTACAGCAAAATATCTGGAACGAACCGTTAAACCGGTCGGCTCCAAAATGTTTAGGAATTTTGATGTATCAGGAAACAAATGGAAATAAGTGCTTTCCATTAATCGGTTAAATTGAAATGTTCAATCCTAAAAAGATAATTGAAAACATAAAATATTTCGAGAAGCGTTTCTACGAAATCAATCCAAGCGGAGATTTTTTGGTGGCCCTTGTTGATTTCTGTCATTTACTGAGTCCGCTTTGGCCTTCTTCTGTTTCGGTTGTTATTTCTGATAGAAATAAGGTAATTACATGTTTGTTAGGCGAACATATGAAATTAGCCGTTGCAGAGGGAGAAGATATTGATGACCAATGGCAGTTTAAACGGGTTATCATTGAGGATGTCATGACCGAACATTCTTATCGTTTATACGGTCACGATTTTAACCAGATCATTACACCTTTGCATGACAAAGCTGAAGCTGCTACAGGCACTTTCAGCTGTTTCTACCGTACCAATTGGGCTGATTTTGGATCCCAGACGAGTGATTTTAAAAATGAGATGGTACAGGCCATTAATTCACGGATGCCCCCCGAAATCATTCTCCGCTTTGTTGCCGAAAAAATGTTTCACATTGCTGACGCTACTCATGTGCTTATAACGGAACGTCAAGACAGCGACGACCTTTTTTTTTCTATTTCAGAGTTCAAGAAAAACGCTAACGGAAAAATACTTGAAAATGTAAGCAGACGAAAATTAACAACGGGTCAGAGAATTTATGGAACAATCCTGAATGCAGCTCAGAGTTACGTTCAGCGATCGTCGGAAGGAGTTACAGCGGCAGATAGTCCCTTCACAGAAGATAAGGTGATTGTTTTTGTTGTAAGTCCTATTATAACGAAAGATGATATTGTTGGGACTCTCAATGTCGGTTTTCGGGATGACGCAATGATTGACCGCTCTACTGTTAATATGATTGAGGAAACCGCCGGGTATGTTTCAATTTGTCGCACATTGGATATGTTGAAAATTAATCAATCAATTAAGAGCAAGACTGCAGGTGAAACTCTGTGTGATCCTATTGCCGAAGGCGATAGCATAAAAGCTTCAATAGAATTGATTTTTGAAACCAAGGAGTCCTTATTGAAGGTATTGAGTCGGGTATACGATATGATTGATAACTCATTCGACAGAGCGTCAGTTGAAGTATTCGTCCCAATTATAAATGATTTGGAACAACTTGGAAAAACATTAATCCGTTACTTCGACAATGATAAATCCCGGTTCGCACTTCAACATCAGGTCAACGTAAAGTCCATTCTTGAAGAACTCCTGTTTGAGACAGATGAGAAGATGCTGCAGCATACGGTGGGTGAAAAAAGAATCGGTTTGATCAATCGGATGTATGCTGACGGTGTTGTTGAAATAAATACTCCTTCAGTAAAATCTATATTTGCACGTGTTATTCATAGTATGATAGAACATTCTGCAACAGAGTCAAATATTTTTTTCGAAACTCGCCTGGAAGCAGGAAAGATATCGGCATGCATATCGAATTATGATCCCGAATCTTTAAACTCTAAGGTTCCTTCACGAAATGGACCTCCTGAGAAAATGCAGTTATTTTTTCGCCTTGCGCAATGTTTATTCGATCTTAATCGTATTGAATTATTGGTTAATCATCCATCGGACACCCAATATCGTCTGGAAGCTGTTTTCAAATTGGCGGATGTTGCCTCGGTACCATTTCCCGAAAACCAATCGTCGGATGTTAGAGCATTAAAAGAAAAACATCGAATACTGATAGTCGATGATGACGATTCTTTAAGAGATCTTATGATGGATATCCTAGAATCTCGCAATTTTAGTGTCGCATGTTTTGGCGATGCCGTCTCCGCTATCGCGGCTTTTAGGAAAAATAAATTCGACCTTGTGATCACCGACTTCAGTTTGCCTGGGATCAACGGCTTAGAGCTGGCATCTCAACTAAAAGGGATTACTACGACAGTGCCTGTAATTCTTGTTTCCGGCTGGGGTTCAGAAATGGAAAAAATTAAACAACAAAACCCCGAAATTGACTGTGTCCTGCCGAAACCTTTTAACCTCGTTGATTTTTTGAATATGGTTGAAAACTCAATCAAACCGTTAAAATCATAACGCCGTGGAAAATAATAGACATTTACTTATCGTGGATGATGAAATTCGGGTGCTGGACGTTCTCGTTAAGACGTTTGAATCCGATTATAAGATATTCAAGGCAACCAATGGGATTGACGCTTTAGAGATTTTAAAACAAGCGCCGGTTGAAGTGATTATCACAGATGAACGCATGCCCAAAATGGGTGGCATGTCCTTTTTGAAAAACGCCAGAGAGATATTGCCTAATACTGTCAATATCATACTAACGGCCTATACGGATTTGTCCGTGGCTATCGATGCGATAAACAGCGGAATCGTCTACCGTTACCTTGTAAAACCATGGGATACTGATGAATTAAGGATTACCATCAGACAGGCATTCGAACGATTCAATCTTCTTAATACAAACAAATTACTTACCCAAGAATTGCTGGATAAAAATCTGGAACTCCGAAAAAAACTCGTAGAATTGAATGAAACCCAAGAGAAGCTAATACGTACTGAGAAATTAGCAGTTGTTGGACAATTGACTGCCAGTATCGGGCACGAATTGCGTAATCCGCTCTCACGAATAAAAACGGCGGCCGCCTTGTTACGTAATGAAATCAAAGAGCCTAATTCTGAATCCGATGAATTGTTAAAGATCGTAGATAACGAGGTCATGATTTCTACAAAAATCATCAGTGATCTCCTTGATTTCTCGAGAGAAAGAAAACCGAATCTAAAACCCCACGATCTCAACACGATCGTGATAGAAACATTGAACCGGATACGATTCCCAGATTATATTTCTATTGAACAACAGTTAGATAGGTCCATTCCTCAATTGAATTTAGACGACGGACAGATCCAGCAAATCATCATCAATCTCATGATGAATTCAATCCAGGCAACGGATAATGGGGGAAAAATATATGTTAAAACTTCGTTGAAGGACGAAACGGTTAATCTGACGATTAAAGATACAGGGTGTGGCATTGCCCAAGAAAATCTTGACAAAATATTTGAACCTCTTTTTACAACGAAACCAAAAGGAATTGGCCTTGGGATGTCGATCGTGAAGATGTTGGTAGAAAAACACGGTGGCCATATGCAAATTCAAAGTCGCCTGAATATCGGTACAACGGTCACTTTGACGTTTCCTGTAATTTTAACTTAGTGGAGAATGGATGTTTCAAAGTCTTGACACGCAGCTTGAAGTTATACGCCGCGGGGTTGTTGATATTATCCCCGAAGAGGATTTGATTAGGAAACTAAACAAATCATTTAATGAAAATAAGCCACTAAGAATTAAACTGGGCTGTGATCCGTCCAGACCCGATTTACACATAGGGCATTCAGTTGTCTTAAGGAAATTGCGACAGTTCCAGGATTTAGGCCACCAGGCTATACTTGTCATTGGGGATTTTACAGGAATGATAGGGGACCCAACGGGTAAGAACAAAACACGTCCTTCTTTATCTCTCGATGAAACACGCTTACACGGAAAAACCTATTTTGATCAGGCCTCTAAAATTCTTGATCGAAGCAAAACAAGGATAGTTTATAATTCTGAATGGCTTGGTATTATGACTTTTGCAGACGTTGTAAAAATGGCCAGCAAATATACCGTTGCCAGAATGCTGGAGCGCGATGATTTTCAAAACCGATATAAGAATAACGAGCCGATCAGTGTGCATGAATTTTTGTATCCACTCGCACAGGCGATGGATTCAGTTGCACTGGAGTCGGACATAGAATTAGGCGGGACAGACCAGAGATTCAATCTCTTGGTCGGAAGAGATCTACAGAAAGAGCATGGACAAGAGCCTCAAGTTATCATTACAATGCCGTTACTCGAAGGGACTGATGGGATTCAAAAAATGAGTAAATCTCTCAACAATTACGTCGGCATTGATGATAACCCAAATGAAATTTTTGGAAGAATCATGTCAATTCCAGACTCCTTAATCTATAAATACTTTGAGTTAACTACGAACATTTCCAACTTAGAATTAGTCGCTATTAAATCGGAGTTAAATGATCCTGCTTCAAATCCTTCGATATTGAAACGGAGATTGGCAAGGGAGATCATTAGTATTTACCATGACGTTCAGGCAGCGCATGTTGCGGAAGCGGAATTTGATCTTATCTTTAAAAAGAAAGATGTCCCGCAGAATATTGACATATTTCACACCAATTTGGCTGAAATTGGACTTGTTAAGTTGTTGACCGAAACCGGAATGGTTGACTCCGGAAATGAGGCGAGAAGGCAGGTACAGCAAGGCGCCGTAAGTATAAATGGAGAAAAAGTGACGGATGAAAAGGCGAAAATTTCAATAAGTGGCGAGTTAGTCTTAAAGGTAGGCAAAAGAAAATTTTTGAAAATAGTGCGGGAATAATAAGAACTATTCTACGGTCGCAATATCTGAAACTTCATCATCGTTATCTGCGTGCTTAAAATGATCAATGATGGCACGAATAAATCCACTCATAATAAAGAGCATCATTCCCGGGAAAATGACTTTGGATGGAAATATTGCAAACAAGGGAATTATCAGTACAATCAAGATGATCTTGATTGTATCACCGTGTTTCTTAAATGAGAATGCCGGCATCGCTTCATATCGGATCTTACTGACCATGAGCAATGAAACCAATACGGTTAAGCCGGCCAAAACTTCCGCATGATTGAACCCGCCGAATGTAGATTGTTCAAATACAACAAACGCCGCTAGCGAGATTGCCGACGAAGGAATAGGCAGGCCTTTGAAAAAACTGTCTTTTTCTGACACGTCGGTAACCTGCGTATTGAAACGCGCCAACCTTATCCCGCCGAATACGAGTGGCAAAAAACATAAAAAGATTCCGATGAAACCCCATGAATAAAAATAAGATTTATAGATTAATACGGCGGGTGCAAATCCGAAACTTGAGATATCGGCCAACGAGTCCAATTCAACCCCAAATTCTGAACTTGATTTTACTAGACGCGCGACTCGTCCGTCAAGGACATCCATTATGGCAGCTACGACTATGAGCCATGCTGCCGTAACAAAATCTTCATTGATCGAATGCACGACCGATAAGAAACCTGCAAAAAGATTCAAAGCGGTTACTATAGAAGGAAGATGTCTTTTGGGTGATTGTTTCAATCCGGCTCTCCGAAATAATCTTGTGAAAAATTAACAAATAATTCCAATAACAGTTTCTCCGCCTCTTACTGTATCACCAACATGAACTTTGATATCCACGTTTTTCTGAACTATGACATCGACACGCGAGCCAAATTTGATGATACCGCAACGATGGCCTTTCACGACATTTTCATCCGGTTTATAGTCAAATACAATTCGGCGTGCAAGCAGCCCGGCGATCTGCTTGAATAAGACCTTCCCTTTTTCAGATTCGATTCCAATGACCGTTTGTTCGTTTTTTATTGAGGCATCATGATCAAATGCGGCGAGGAATGCTCCGTGCACATATTGAAAATATTTAATAACACCGGAAATCGGTATCCGGTTAACGTGAACGTTGAAAACAGAAAGGAAGATACTAATCTGAACCGCTTCCGATTTCAAGAATGCACCTTCATGGACTTCTTTAATCATTACTACTTTCCCGTCAGCAGGGGAAACTATTTCATTAGGGTCGGCAGGGATCACGCGGTCCGGGTCTCTGAAAAAATAAATGACCAAAAACTCAATTACCAATAAAGGTAACAGAAGCCAGAACCATAGCGGATTATTTAGAAAAATAAATAAAATGATACAAAGCGAAACGAATATATTCACCAATACAATGGTGACGGTACCTTCTCTGGAGATTTTCAAGATATACACCTCTATGTTAAAAATTACGGCTACCTATTATCCTACTAAATTCAATTTTTCATCCTTGGCCCGGGGATGTAAGATTCTTTGCCTGACCTCCGAGTAGATCTTTCCAATCTCGTTCTCTTTGCTGCGGGCAATCTCTTTCTCAAGCTTACGACTATCACTGTTATCCCATATGCGGCAGGTATCAAGCGTGATCTCATCTCCAAGATAGATTTTTCCTTTAGAACGTCCAAATTCCAGTTTTAGATCGACCAGTTGATAGTTTCTGCGTTCAAAAAAATTCTTCATGACAGCATTTACTTTAGCCGACAATCGCTGTATCATTCTAATCTCATCCTGATTTGATGAGCCGAAAGCGTAAAGGTGATATTCGTTAACCATGGGGTTACCCATTTTCTCATTTTTGAAATAAAACTCAATGATCGGGGCGGGGAGCACTTCACCCTCATCCATACGAAAATTCTTGGTGAAACTACCGGCGGACACATTCCTCACGACGACATAAATGGGTACCATTTCCAGCTTGCGGACAACCAGCCATTTATCTTCAATTTTGCCTATATAATGCGTTGGAATATGATAACTGTCAAGAAACTGAAAAATATATGACGAGATTTCGTTGTTGATCTGAGCTTTGCCTCTTACTTTTTTAGTCTTTTTTCCATCGATCGGCACAGCTTCATTCTTGAACTCCATGAAAAGGTATTCAGGATTGCTGGTGGTAAACAATTTTTTCATTTTGCCATCATGAAAAAGCTGTTCTTTTTCTAATTTCTTAATATTGACTTCCAATGTAGCCTCCTGCCATGCCGTGATAGCGTTAAGTTCATTTGATTCCCGAGCGATCAAACAAATAGTCAATATGCTTCATGCTTCGGGAAATATCAAAACAGTCGTTAATTTCTTTTTCTGATAAGAGTTTCTTCACCGTTTCATGGTTAGAAATTACGTTCTGGAAAAGGAGGTCTTCAGATTTCCAGACGGACATTGCGCATTCCTGAACAATTTTGTATGCATCCTCGCGACGCATACCTTTTCGAGCCAAAGCTAAAAGAGTAGGCTGACTAAATATCAGTCCACGGGTTTTATTAATGTTCCGCATCATGGACTCCGGATAAACAATCAGTCGGTCCATAACCTGTGTGAACTGAGTCAACATGTAATCTAACAAAGTAGTGCTATCCGGCAATATGATGCGCTCAACGGATGAATGCGTAATATCCCGTTCATGCCATAGCGCAACGTTTTCCAAAGCCGCTATGGCATTGGCACGCAGGATGCGAGCTAGCCCCGCTACTCGTTCGCAAGTAATGGGGTTCCTTTTATGCGGCATAGCCGAGGAACCTTTTTGGCCCTGCGAAAAGTATTCCTCAGCCTCAAGTATCTCGGTACGTTGCAAACTTCTGATCTCAGTGGCAAATTTTTCGATGGACGAACCGATCAAAGCGAGTGTAGTAAGAAATTCAGCATGGAGATCTCGCGGCACAACTTGTGTCGCGTTTATAGGCTTTAGGTTAAGGATCTCTCCGGTTTTGACCTCCACGCGCGGATCAAGATGTTCAAAAGTTCCTACGGCTCCGGATATCTTGACAACGGAAATACCTTCAACTGCTCTTTGCAGGCGTGTCAGATTCCGAAGTATCTCATCATGCCATAAAGCTAATTTCAGCCCAAATGTGACCGGCTCCGCATGAACGCCGTGAGTTCTCCCAATACACGGAGCATACTTGAATTCAACGGCGCGTCGTTTTATGACTTCTTTCAATGCGGAAAGGTCATGAATTAGAATTTGACCCGCTTCCCGTAAGAGCAAGGATAGGGAAGTATCCAACACATCATTTGAAGTCATACCTAAATGAATGAACCGAGATTCTTCTCCTACATATTCGGCAACGTTAGTAAGAAAAGCGATAACATCATGTTTAACTTCGGATTCGATTTCCAACACACGCTCTGTGTTGAATCGGGCTTTAGTTTTAATAGCATTTACAGCCAGCTGGGGAATGAACCCCAACTCCGTTTGTGCCTCGCATACTGCAATTTCGACGTCGAGCCACTTCTGAAATTTATTTTCGTCCGACCAAATGTGTGCGAGTTCCGGGCGCGAATAGCGTTGGATCATTCCTTATTTACTCAATTCATTAAATTTTTTCAAAGCCGCATCGCGTTCCTTGACCAATTGTAAATTTGTATAGGCAATAAAGAGGTTTTGCCAGGCGTTACGATGGTCCGGTTTCAAACGAGTGGTTTCAAGAAGATTTTTAACAGCGCTTTCAAAATAGGGCTTTTGAATCTTAACTTTATCTTTGTTTTCGAGGTTAAACCCCAGATTGCCTTCCAGTTCAGCCATGAGATTGAAAAATTTTCCAATGCGATAATAAGATTCAGCTTTGTCCGACGAGGTCTCTAGGTTTTTTTCCATGACAGCGATCGCCTCCAGGATATTTTGTTTACAAGCTTCGATGGATGGTTTAAGAATATCGGTTACCTTTTTCATGTCTGCTTTTGCGGGGCCGCCAAGTTTTTCAATCTCGTTGCTTCGTTGTTTTTGGTATGCAAAGAACATTTCGTCAGCAACCTGGAAATTGGATTCTTCGTCGGTCGGTTTCAGCTTTTTGACAATCTTTAGCTGTTCTATCGCGAGATCATTCTGATTACGACCAAAATATAAACGTGCTAGGTTGAAATGCCAGTCCGGGTTATTAGGGTCGTTTTGAATCAGTTCTTCGTATGTTTTGAAAGCTTCGTCGGATTTTCCCAAGATATTGTCATAGATATAAGCTTTTCTCTCGACAAGATTTGCTTTAATAACTTTTGATAAACTATCGTCTGTTTTAACGCTAAGAGCCTTGTTGATCCATTCGATAGATTTGTCGTAATCTTTTTCATCATAATAGTGAATGAAGACATTATACATGATTGTAAGGTTTGACTTATCCGCTTCTGATAATTTTATAAGATATTCTAATGCTTTTTCCTTGATCGGTTTCTTATTTGCTTCATCTTTTTCAAGATTAGCCAATTGCATATATGAATTGGCAAGCAAATTATTGACAGTGGTGACATACGGTGTACCGTTGATCACGGCCTGCGGATCCCAGGT
>CAZHUW010000028.1:1201-24359 GCA_964535295.1 uncultured Bacteroidota bacterium | reverse complement strand
CTCTATTCCTTGATCTCGAACATAAATTGTACGTGTGGCGTTTATACACGACGTTTCAAATAACTTCACCGATGTCATGGGGCGCGTGGATATTGATCCTTGTTTATCCGGCATTGCTATTGAACACATTGGTCAGTATACCGGAGGCGTTCAGCAACCGGATCCACCTATTCGATAAATTCTCAGCGAAGATCAATCAATATCCTTATTTGATCAAAAATATCGGCATTCTGAACATGATCCTTGGAGCCATTCTTGGAATGTATACCGGTATTCTTCTCAGCGCGCTTGCGGCGAGGCCATTATGGAACAGCGGCATGTTATGGATACTATTCCTTACATCCGGCTTGTCGGCGGCCGCAGCGCTGGTTCATCTGATCACGAGTGACCCGGTGGAACGCGTGCTTTCAGCCAAAGCCGATAACGGATTCCTGATCTTCGAATTGCTGATCTTTACGTTGTTCATTGTTGGTATGCTGTCGTCTTCCGAAGCGCATCAGGATGCGATCCACCTGATTCTGACCGGACCTTATGCTGCGGTGTTCTGGGTATTTGTGATTGGCACCGGGATCATTGTTCCTCTGATCATTCAATTATTGGCTGTGAATCATAAGATCAATCATACGGCGATCGCACCGATCATGGTCATCACCGGCGGGTTGCTTTTGCGTTTTGTGGTCGTGTATGCGGGTCAGGTAAGTCATTGGTCGAGAATATGAATCCATTTCCCGCAGATCGCGCAAATTTACGCAGATAAGATTCTGCGTGAATCTGCGGAATCTGCGGGAGATCAAGTAAGAGAGTTCAATTTAAGAACAAGGATTAACGATATAAGATTTTTGGAAGCGATCAGAAATCAAAAATCGTTGATCGTTGTTTTGAAATCATGATTCAAAGGAGACAAAACATGTCTGTTGCATTGGATGAAATGAACCATGAGGCGGAACACACGCACAAGGCTCCGGAACCTTACTGGAATCCCTATTTGTCGGGGATCGGTCTGGGACTGGTATTACTGTTGTCGTATGTGATCATGGGACGAGGGCTGGGCGCATCGGGCGCGATGACCACGACCGCCGCAGTGGCCGTGAATGCCGTTGCGCCGGAATACGCGCAGTCGAACGAATTTTATTCCGAATATCTTGGTGACGGCACCAAAAGTCCTTTCAAAGACTGGCTGGTATTTGAGGTGATCGGTGTGCTGGTTGGCGGATTTCTTTCCGGGGCATTGGCCGGCCGCATTAAGGTGAGCGTGGAAAAAGGGCCGCGGATCTCGGTCCGCTATCGCTTGATCTTCGCCTTTACGGGCGGGGCGCTGATGGGTATCGGGGCTAAACTGGCGAGAGGCTGCACGAGTGGACAAGCCTTGACCGGCGGCGCCGTCTTAAACGTCGGCAGTTGGGCTTTTATGCTAATGGTTTTCGCCGGCGCGTATGCGCTGGCTTATTTTATGAGGAGGCAATGGACATGAACGCACCGTTCTATAAATTCGATATGTTCGGAGAAGAATTCAGCCTGATCGTTGCTTTTGTGATCGGAATAGGCTTTGGATTCTTTCTTGAACGCGCCGGTTTCGGCAGCGGGCGAAAGCTGGCTGCGCAATTTTATTTTTATGATATGAGCGTCCTCAAGGTCATGTTCAGCGCGATTGTGACGGCCATGCTGGGGGTTTTCTATTTGTCATGGATAGGTTTTATGGACCTGAGTCTTGTTTATTTGAATCCGACGTATCTCGCTCCGCAAATTGTCGGCGGTCTTTTGCTCGGATTCGGATTTGTGATCGGAGGCTATTGCCCCGGAACCTCGGCGGTAGCTTGTTCGACAGGACGACTCGACGCCATGGTTTATTTACTCGGAATTTTCGGCGGAATCTTTGCTTTCGGATTTGTATTTCCGTTCTTTAAAGAATTCTATAATTCTACGCCGATGGGCCAGATCACGTTGCCGCAACTGTTCAATATTCCATACGGCGTCCTGGTTTTTGCCGTGGTGGTAATGGCTGTCGGCGCATTTGCGGCGGCAGAATGGGGTGAAAAAAAATTGGCAAATAAATATCCGGAGAGATAAGATGAAAAATGTTTGGATACAGCTGTCAATGAATAAAAAATTGGCATCCTTTGCGGTTTTTCTTGGGTTCGTCGGCCTTTTTGCCGGCAGTCCGTACCACGGAAGCCAAACGCGAATAGACGCAAAAGAACTTGGCCTTATCGTTGATAAAGAGGCGGATCATGTGAAGGTCGAGGAACTTGCCGACTGGATCATTCAGGGGAAGGCCGATTTTCGTCTTTTGGATCTGAGAAGTGAAAAGGAATACAACACATACCATATTCCGAATTCTGAGAACGTAATGACGTCACAGTTGGAAACGTATCCGTTGCTGCGCAACGAAAAGATCGTACTTTATTCATCAGGAGGTATTCATTCCGCGCAGGCGTGGTTCCTGCTTAGAGCGAAAGGATACAAAGGCGTGTATATTCTTTTAGGCGGTTTGGAAGAATGGAACGAGAAGGTTCTTTTTCCAAATATTCCGATCAATGCTACTAAAGATCAGCTTGCAGCTTTTGACAAAATGAAAGAGGTCAGTAAATTCTTCGGCGGCTCACCGCAAACCGGAACCGAAGAGACCAAAGTTGCGCAGACCAAGACGATGCCAAAGCTGGATATGAAAACGCAAAAACAACCTGTTAAAACAGGGAAAAAGAAGAAAGAAGGGTGCTGACGCGTGTTTATACTCTTTACGGCATTAGTTATACTGAACGCAAATGGTCTTCAAACGGATGCTCCGCTTCAAACAGTTGTAAGTAAGGAAGAGGTTAACACCATAGCGCGGCAGCTCATCGCGCCTTGCTGCTGGAAACAGACTGTGGATGTGCATCCATCGGCGTCATCCGACAAGATCAAAGCTGAAATCGAGGCAGCTCTAAAAGAAGGTCAGACAGAGGAACAAATAATCAATCGTTTCGTGGCCGAATACGGCGAGAGAATCCGTGCTATACCCCAACCGTCCGGGTTCAATTTGATGTTATGGATCATGCCTTCAGTTATTTTAATAATTAGCGGCCTTGCTTTGGTATTGTTCCTGCGTTTTGTTTCAAAACAAAAAAAAGCGCTGACGCCGCCGCTTCCAATGGATGAATCAGAACTAAATCGAGTAGAGAAGGAACTGAAGGAACTGGATGCATAAGGTATCTATAGGGAGCCCCACGATCCTCTATTGATTTTTGATACCGTTTTTACATAAATTTTGCCGTAACTTAAAAATGAGAGGTAATATGAAACTGAATGTCCTATTTGTAATCGGGTTGAGTGTGATACTCAACATCGGCTGCGCCAAGGCTCCTGAAAGTGAAAAATACGGCAAAGACCTTACGCTAAAAGAAACAGTTAAGATATCGGCATTGATGGATAATATGCCGCAGTATCTTGGTAAAACGGTATTGGTCGAAGGAAAAATCGTGGATGTATGTTCCAAACGCGGCTGCTGGATGGAGCTGGCGAGCGATAAAGAATTTCAAAAGATCAAAATAAAGGTTGAAGACGGAGAGATCATTTTCCCCGTTACGGCAAAGGGTAAAACAGCCATAGTGGAGGGTGTAGTCGAATCGATCGAGCTTTCAAAAGAGCAAGCGCTCAAATATTATCAGCACCAGGCAGAAGAAAAAGGCGTTGCCTTCGATTCAACTGCGGTTACGGGACCGGCTACGATCTATCAGATCAAAGGCGTCGGAGCCGTAATACGTTAATAATCGGCACCATAATACATCGTATAAAGCACAAAATTGATTTTGTGCTTTTTTTTTAAACAGAATGAAAATGAAAAACAGAAAACTCAGTTTGGCAATTTATAAACTAAACCGCGCGTTGCACCGCGACATTGGTTATCTCACGGTCGGATTTACTCTGATCTTTGCGATTTCGGGAATAGCGGTCAACCATATCCAGGACTGGAACCCGAATTACAATATTTCTAAAACCGAATCAGCGATCCCACCCATAGTAACACAGAGTGAGGATGAGATGGTTCAGCATGTTCTCAGGCATGTCTCTTTTTCAGCCCCGGTCAAAAACACTTTTCGCGCCAGTCCCAATGAATTAAAGATATTTTTTGACGGCAGCACTTTATATTATAACAGCCGGACCGGCTCAGTTATTGAGGAACGCGTCGTGGAGCGTTCGCTGTTTTACGACGTGAATTATCTTCATCTTAATCATGCGAAAAAAATCTGGACATGGGTTTCCGATCTCTTTGCCGTATTTCTCATTTTTCTTTCTATTTCAGGTTTGTTCATTCTCAAAGGAAGACAGGGAATCAAGGGACGTGGCGCCGTTCTGACGATGATCGGATTCGCCATTCCTGTTTTTTTTCTTCTACTTTACCGCTACTTTTAAAAAAGTATTGTAAATGCGTAAATTTTTAAGGAAATTTGGACCAGTATCGGATCATTGGTCTCACTATTTGGATCGCTGTCATGTCCGATTTCCAATTATATAATCATCCTATTTCATTCAGTTAAATGTTTTCCTGAAGGTGTATGCCTAACATACACCTTTTTTTATTTTAAGGAGCGGGATATGAAAAAATTCATTGCGTGGTGGTGGATGTTATGTCTTCCTGTGATGGCTTATGCCCAGGAAAACTACATCGTAAAAAATGTGTCGTATCAGCCGGGGCAGAAATTATTTGTTGGATTGACCGAAAGCGACCTTGGCGCACCGATCAAATTCCAGGTAACGGACGCCGAGGGTAAAGCGATGGCCGGCGTGCCTGTAACCTTCGAAGTTATTGAAAAGCCGGGCAAGGCGCGCGGTGAAGCGTTAGGAAAAAAAGTTGTGGAGACAAACGAAGAAGGGATTGCCGAAAATAGTTTTGTGCTGGGCGATGCGGCCGGCGATTATATCATCATTGCGCGGGTTGCGAAAATGACCGGCGACACGCCGCATGTGGTCGTGCGGGCGCAGCGTACGATGTGGTGGCTTTTTTTGACCATTGGGTTGTTCGGCGGTCTTGGAATATTTCTATATGGAATGGGACTGGGGTCCGGAGGATTACAGAAAATTGCCGGAGACCGTTTACGAGGTATCCTCAGCGCTTTGACGAGTAATCGCTTTTTGGGTTTGTTCGTGGGAATTGTGATTACGGGTATCGTTCAAAGCAGTTCCGCGACCTCCGTGATGGTGGTTGGTTTAGTGAGTTCCGCGCTCATGACCCTGCAACAGGCTATCGGCGTATTGATGGGCGCTCATATCGGCACGACCATCACGGTTCAATTGATCGCATTTAATGTATCCGACTATTCATTGCTTCTGGTGGGCGCAGGGTTTCTCATGACGATCCTGACCAAGCGAAAGTTCTATATCTATCTTGGCGAAATCATTCTTGGATTTGGTTTCATTTTCTTCGGGATGGCCGTGATGTCGCAGTCGATCACGCCGCTGAAATCCATGCCCGCCTTTGTTGAATGGCTTAGGGTATCCGGACAAAATCCAATTATTGGGATTCTTGCGTCTACCGTTTTCACAGGCATAATTCAGAGCAGCGGCGCCACAATCGGACTTTGCGTGGTTTTAGCCAGCGAAGGATTACTCAGTTTGCAATCGGCCATGCCGCTTGTATTTGGCGCTAATATCGGGACCTGCGTAACGGCTTTACTCTCTGCCCTCGGCGCTTCTACAAACGGCAAAAGAACCGCAGTTGCTCACACCATGTTCAGCGTCATCGGTGTCGTCATCTTCACACCTTTTCTGGTTCCATTCGAAACCCTGATCACGAACGTAACCCATTGGATGGGAACCGATTCCGTTCCACGCCAGATCGCCAATGGGCATATGATGTTCAATATTTTGACGGCGGCCTTGTTGATCTCTTTTGTTCCCTATACAGCAAAACTGGTCATGAAGTTGGTTCCCGAAAAGGCCGAAGGTGAAGAATTCCGTCCGAAATACTTAAACAACGCTTATCTGGAAACACCGGATATTGCGTTGCAGCAAGCGCAGTTGGAAGAAGGCCGCCTGGTCGATATCGTCAAACAAATGTACGGCGAGACTTTGAGTTTGTACAAGCCCGATAATGAGGGAAGGCTGGCCAAGGTTCGTGAGCTAATGAAGAACGCGAACATGCTTGAGAATGCTATCCGCCGTTATTTGACACGTTTATCGCAAAAAAGCATTAGTTTAACACAGTCGAAGCGTCTCATGCGTCTGCTGCTGACCATCGACGATCTGCGGCATATCAGCGAGCGCATCGGGTTAGCGGTGGCGGAGCAGTCGGAGCGTTTTGTAGATAATAAGTGGAAATTCTCTTCGGAAGGCGAAAAAGAGCTCAATCAATTCTATATTATGATCAAAGAGCGGTTGGACAAGACCTTGGATGCATTGATCAAAGAAGACAAACAAGTTGCGCAAGCGATCATTGATTCGAAACACGCTATTTCAGAACAGGAGGTCAAACTCCGGGCGGCGCATATGGCGCGCATGGCAAAAGGCGGAGAAGATACGCTGAACTCCAGCAATACACATCTGGATCTGCTGGCGATCATGAAACGTATCGACTCTTTCTGTGTGAAGATGTCGCATGAGATCGTAGAACAGTATCAGTTATAACGATTCAAAAGAAAGTCCGCAGAATCACTGAGGCACAATCCGCTATGCGAATTCTGCGGACTTCTTTTTTATGATTTGGATAAGCGATTGACGGCAATGGCGATCAGAGAATAGACTGCAATAACCAAAAGAAGTCTGAAAGTAAAGTTGATCAATGTGTCGCTGACGGAATGCGACCGGCCATCGATTTCCAAGAATGAATAGACCACATAAACCAAGCACGCCGCCGAAAGCACCCAGCCTGCGGCATGAATTGGTACAAAAAAAATCCCGATTCGTTTGAACCAATGTAAATTCATCTTCTCACTCCCCAGATTAAATCAATGAACAGGACGGATGTAGACAGCAGGATAATTAAAATATGGAACCAAGCATATCGAAAAAATTCATAGATCTTTGGGTTACCCGCCAATCGGTAGATTTGTCTTAACGTTCTGATATTCAGAACCATCAATACAACAGGCACTGCAACAAAAAAAGAGATGGAGATCCAGTAATGATCGCTGCTCCATTCCTTAAGATTTGACGTTAACGCAGCGCCCGGCATAAAATAGCTTTTCATCAGTAACGCGGCGATAACATACAATGGCAATACCAGCCACCACCAACTCAGCGCTGATCGGTCTCTTGCACGGATCAACGCATCGCAAAGCAATTCTCCGTGTTCTAATCGGATGACTTCAGGCTTTGTCAACTTGGTTAGTTTTTCTTCAAAAGGGTCCATAACAACTTCAATAATTCACTTTTTCTAAAGAGTTGCATTTTTTTCGAAGTTTTTCCAGGCCTCTGGAGAGCAACGATTTTAAAGTTCCTTCATTGAGATCCAGGATTTCGGCGATTTCCTTATTCTCTTTTCCCTCAAAATAGCGCAAGGCAATTACTTCCTGATACTTAGGAGGTAGTGACTTCAATGCCTTCAATATGCTCGTGAATTGTTCATGTTTTTTCAGTTCCGCTTCCATTTCCTGTTTATCCTGATCGATGAATTGGATGAACAGATCACGGTTGAAAATATCCACTTTGTCAAAGATCGCGTTGTGCTTTTTCCTTCGTCTGTAAAAGAGGTTAATCTCATTGGAGGCGATCCGGTACAGCCATACTTTAACAGCGATGCCTCGGTAGGTGAATTGGCGGATATGCTGGAAAGCCTTTAAGAAAGTATCCGCCGTTATATCGGCCGCTTCTTCAAAATCTCCCGTTCTTCTGAAGATGTATCCAAATATCGGCGCATGATATATACGAAATAGTTCGGAGAATTCGGCCAGATCGGTCCGAATCTTATTTAATAGTTCAGGCTCTGTCAGTACTGGATCATGCATTTATTAACAATAATGCAAAAAGGGAAGATCGGTTGCAATTTATTTGTAGCCCATTGCTTATCTGTACATCATAACAGCCCCGACAACCAGTGCATGATGTTGAGAGCGAACTGGCGGTTATCGTTTCCCGGAACATTCATGCCGAACTTTCCTGTTCCATCAACTTGAGCCGTGAGGCACGCCGCTTCGCCCAGGATGACAACACGACCCTTCCCCACGTTCATGGCCAAGCCCATACTGCAATTGTTGATCGGAAAGGGTCCCTGAAAACGTGTGTACGTATTGCCGTCGGCATGCCAAATCGAATCGGGAACCGTTTCCATGGCCGTAGGGCTGAGTTTCAGAATAATTTGCGCCTCGCCGTTTGCTTTAAGCGATTGACCGGTGAAGGCAACAACTTTATTGATCATTTCATCGGCGTTACGTCCATTGGTGATCGGATGGCTTTTCAAAAGAGTATTGTCCCGCGTAAACACCAGTTGGTCTTTGTACTGCGTATTGCCCTCGAAGTGCATGGAGTCTTCTACAGAGCCGTTGCCCATGGTCACGCCAAAACGCGATGCGAGCGGCTGAGCTGCAGATCCCATGGGATAATGGTCGGCGATAAGAAGCAGCGAACCGCCTGATTCCACCCATGCCTTGACCGCGCCGCACTCCTCTTCGGTGAAAGCGGCTTCATACTTTTCATTCATACCTTTCGCATTGGATATGACAAGAATCTTATAGTTCGCCAAGCTCTTTGCTGAAAACGGTTCCTTATTGGCCGTTATTTCATATCCGTCATTTCGAATCAGATTCAAAAAAGGAGCATAACGTCCTGTGGACGTATGGAAATTCTTGTGCGCTTCGTCGAAAAAAACTCTAGGGTGAGAGCTGACATAGGACGGATGCTTGACGGTAGTATCATAAGACATATCGGCCTTTTGATCGTTGCAGGCGATCCAAATGAGACAGAACCATAGTATGCGTTTCATATTTTTCCTTTAATGGTTTTGTAATTACCTTTCAGAAAGACTTCTGATAATATCAAACATATCACTGCCGGAATAATAATAGAAAAGGTCGTACTGGATAAATCTATGGGTGCATGTTTGGAGTGAATGTAATCTTTTAACAGGAACGCCGTCAAACCCGTAAACAATATAATAGCGGTGAACGAGCCCAGCCGGTATACCCAAGTAAATCGTTTTAACCTGCGTTCATCCGCACGCCATTGTGCCTGCAGGATGATCCCGTAGTAATTAGGTGTATTGGCTTTTTGTATGGCTGCGGATTTCAACTGTTGCAAACCTGCTGAAATAGCGGTGGCAGTTTGGCACGAAACGCATTGCCGGAGGTGCTTTTTCATTTCATCGGAAACGAACCCATCTGCAAAAGCCCGGAGAATTTCCTTCTCACGGTCACAAGAATTAATATCTTTCATAACTCTCCTGTCAAACCCATTTCACTCATAATTTCAATAAAACGGTTTTTTGCACGAAAAAGCAGAACCTTCACGCTTTTGGCTTTGATCTTCAACATGTTCCCGATTTCCTCATGGGTATAATTTTCCGCATAGGCCAGCCACAAAAGGGACCGCTGCTGCGGCAACAACCGCTGAAAGGCCTTTTCAAAATCGATGTTCAGGTCTGAGGGCTTTTCATCGGCCGCAGATTCCGGAACATCATCCCATGTTGTTTTCATTTTGTTTTTCCTCCAATGATCGTAAACCAGGTTCGTGGCCGTTCGGTACACGTACGATTTCTTTTGAGCATCGGTAAGATGCGTGTATTGGGACGATAACATTTTTATGAAAGACTCCTGGATAATATCATCAGCCAAAGGCGCATTCCCGGTAAACCGGAAAACATAAGCCCAGAGAGGCTTGGCATACCTTTCGTAAAGTTCATTAAATTCCGTTTCCTGCATCATCCGGGTTTACTTCATGTCCTTGAAAATATTCCATTTCTTTCCAAGCTGGTTCATCAGCCAGGCATTGATCAAAAGCCCCGCAGAGGCAGCGAAGGACAAGCTGCCCCAATAATAGTAATCACGCATTTTATTGATTTCATTTATGTCAGTGAAGCCACTCCACGAATACCCCGTGATAAACATCGCCGCACCGGCCAACGCCAGTACGACTGACGCAGTCATAGAGCGAATAACTTTCAATCTTGGGTGGAAGTGTTCATCGGGAAAGAACAATTTACGTCCGTTTTCACTTTGTAGGAATTCGATGAATTCACGGTCTGATGAAAATTTTTTGATCATCTCGTGCCGGATGTCCAACTCTTTCATGCGTTCATGGGTTATGGATTGATGGCGTTTGAACCATAACCAAAAGCCGGCAAAGGTCAATCCGGCAATCACTGCGAACATTATCATCTCATCGGAATTCATAGTTGTCTCCATAAAATTACTTCATCCGTCAACAAGACAATTTATTAAGGGCAAGTCTTTCCCCTCTAATTATTTAATTTTTCGACTTTATCTTCGGTGTCGTCAAACCACAATACTTTATGATACGTAATGGGTTTGTTATCGTTTGGAAAATAAATTCGATAGTCTTGTCTTCCTTCGACAGAAAAAACTCCGTTATTCATATAGGTCAGCTTTCGTTTGACGGACCCGTTGTCAAAATAGATGCCGTCATTTTCACGAATGATTTTTCTGTTTCCTTCATAATTTCCAAGGATTGCGTTGAGGTAAGCGTCATGGGTTATTCCCGGCGTAACTAAAGATAAGTATTCAAACATCAGCCAATTTGCAGCATTTTTTAATTTTTTATCTTTGGTTGTTTGACTCAGCGAACGGCACACTTCTATCATAGCTTTATTAAGGTTGAATACTTCGGAGGATGCCAGGATTACATCCGGCGTTACTCCTTTGCCGTCAAAATTCTTTCCTGACAGTCCGGTTCCGCTGACGGCCGTGGTGATGAATATATAGAGTACGTCATTGATGACGAAAAGCTCTCCGGGGTTTCCAAGTCCTTTAGTTTTTTCCCCGATGACAACGGCTCTTTTGTATTCCTGCAAACATGCCGCGAGACCTTCCGCCGCCGAAGCCGTATTTTTACTCACGATAATATACAACGGCGTATCGGTCAAATTGTTGATGTCAGGGTCTTTTACAGTATGATATTCTTTAACCTCATTATTCTTTCTGAACTTGAGTTCTCCGATCTTGGTCGATTCCGGTAAGAAGTAACTAAGTATAAAATCCATAGTCTCCGATGCACCGCCGCCGCAATCCGACAAATCTAAAATGATAGCAGACGAGTTGGAGATAAAATTCAGGGCGCCCGTCAAGGTTCTCTTGCAGTATTTCAACTCGACAAAATTGTCAATTTTAAAATAACCGATGTTGCCATGCAGAATTTCAACCTTTCGCATTCTGAAATTTTCGCTTTTCAGCAAGTCCATGAACTCTTTATCAGGCGCCTGTGTTATGCCGTCTTTGGATTCAGTTCTTAATTTGCGCACCATCCTAGGACTAAAATTTATTTTAAGGTGTTTGTCCCCGGAAATAGCCACTAAGTCTAAATTTAACTGATCTCCAAAAGAATCTAAAGTTTTGAATTTATCATAGAGATTTGCGGATAACTTATCATTAAGTTCTTTCTCGATACGATCAGCTTTTTCAATAAAAACGTAATTTTCTTTAAGTAAAGAAGTAATCTTATCAATTAATTCTTTCTTTTCCAAAGCGTTGATTTTTGTTTCTGCCGGGTCTTTTTGGGCGTTCAAACAAGCAGTGTGGATAAAACACAATAATAATGTTGTCAAAAGCAATGCAGATTTCATGCTGTTAATCTCCGGTTTTTTTAGTTCTTTAGATATAAGACGGATGAGTAGTGCGAAAGGTTAACATCTGCAACATATATTTATGTAAATAAAAAACACTCACGCAACACCTTTGTCACGATAGGCGCAGATGTCGGCGGAATGGATCTTTAAATAAGTGTCGTTTGGCAAACCCAATCGGTCAACCAGACAGGAAAATTTGTCCACGCAGTAGCGTCAATTGTCCATGTTACCGGCGCTTGTACTTCCTTAATTTGAGCTTGTTAATAATGACAAAAAACAAAATAAGGAGCAACAGGATGATTCGTTTGAAGCCACTGGACCCAGAACAAACCACGGGGAAAAGTAAAGAACTGTTTAACGCTATCCATGCTAAATTAGGCGTGGTGCCCAACATGATGCGCACGATGGGCCATTCGCCCGCTTTGCTGAGAGGTTATCTCGAACTCAGCAGCGCCTTGAGCGGCGGAGCCTTAAGCGCCGGTACGGGCACAATGATTGCTTTGGCCGTAGCCGAAAGTAACGAATGTAACTACTGCCTTTCCGCGCACACCTATCTCGGCGCCAACTTAAACAAACTTGACACCGAAACGATGGAGTCCGCTCGCTTAGGAATGGCTGAAAATCCGAAAACCAAAGCGATTTTGAAATTTGCACAAACCCTCGTCAGGAAAAAGGGCCACATGGCCGATACTGACGTCGCATCCGTCAGAGAAGCCGGTGCGTCCGAAAGTGAAATTGTAGAAATTATCGGACATGTCGCATTGAATATTCTCACTAATTATTTTAACAACACGGCCAACACTGAAATTGATTTCCCGGTCGTCGAAGCGCAAATTTTAACGATAGTTTAATTTCAACCATTTACACGAAAGTACTCCAATGAAAACCATGAAAAGTCTTTTTTATACGCTCGCCTTTACGCTCTTTTGTTTTTCAAGCCGGCCCGCCGCGGCCCAGGTCGAACCGGTTGATAAAAACCACGTGGCGATAGGTGGCTACGACGTGGTTGCGTACCTTACGGACGGCGTTGCAGCTAAAGGGCAAGCGGAAATTACCGAAGAATTCAAAGGTGTAAAATATCAATTCACTTCCGCCGCACACCGGGCGCTCTTCAAGAAAAATCCCGAAAAATACATTCCGGTGTGTGACGGCTATTGCGCATGGGGTGTGGCGCAAGAAGGAGTGAAATTTCCGGTTAATCCTGAAACGTTTAAAGTGATTGACGGAAAACTTTATCTGTTCTTCAACGGCGATTATAACGGTGCTCCGTTTAACACGTTGACCGCATGGAATAAGGACGAAAAAAATCTGATGAATCAGATTCAGCCTAATTGGAAAAAGCTGAATAAGTGATCCTTTCACTGGGGCTGTCAAAAAGTGATCGGTCAAAGTTTTATTTCAACCACTTGAAAAATGCTCTCTTCACGGTTGACTTTGGCAAGACTTTTGGACAGCCCTTTTATTTTATAACAAAATCACAAAGGATGACCAATATCTGTATAACCGTATGATGGAACTGATCGGAATTCATCTGCGGAGGGGATCAGATTCTAAATTTTCTGATGCTAAAGTGGAATAAAGAACTGGATTACAGGTTAGTCAAAGAGTTGCGGGTTTTCGATCAAAACCGAATTCAGCACGATTTGCTTACCAGTGATCGATCTCCCGGGAATTAGTAAAATGGGATCATAATCCACCAACCAAAGCGTAAAAACAATATGGTTACCTATTCGTCGATGGCATTTACTGGCCAAGTAAAAATTCTTCAGGAAAAGTATGGAAGCCGAAAGCAGTATGAACGGCTTGAAAAACAAGCTTCCACAGTTGGGCTCACTAATTCCGTGATCCAATTCATCGAATCGCGCGACAGTTTTTATCTGGCATCGGTTGGCGAGAACGGGTTTCCATACATTCAGCATCGCGGCGGCCCAAAGGGTTTTTTGAAAGCTCTGGATTCCGAAACGCTGGGTTTTATCGATTTTTCCGGCAACAAACAGTATATCACCGTCGGCAACGCGATGACCAGCAATAAGGTTTCTTTGATTTTGATGGACTACCCCGCAGGAGCCCGGTTGAAGATTTACGCCGAAATAAAAATTGCCGCTTTGGGAACTGATCCGGAGCTGGATGAACGGTTATCATTAAAAGGATATGAACACCGCCCAGAGCGGATCATTCTTTTGAACGTCAAGGCCTATGACTGGAATTGCCGGCAACACATCGTTCCCCGGTTCACCGCTGAAGAGATTGAAACCGCATTCGAATCACAAGTTAAATATATACGCTCCCTGGAACAGGAAATAAAGACATTAAGATCCAAATAATGGAAAATCAAAATTCACTCACTCTCATCAATTCACAAAACGGCCACCTGGCTTTCAAGCTTCTGTCCTTCGAAGATGACAGTTATTTCGATCATATTCAGCGGAACAACTATTACTCGCTGATCTGGATCACGGAGGGTTGTGGAAAAATGAAAGTAGACGTCGTTGAATATTCATTTGAAAAGAATAAGTTGTTCGCTTTTTCTCCGTATCAACCCTTCATGTTTTCATCGGAAGAGGTGAAAGGTATTTCAATGCATTTTCATCCAGATTTTTTTTGCATCCATAAACACCAGGCCGAAATTGCCTGCAATGGCGTTTTGTTTAACAATATCTATGAAGCGCCCTACACGCTGATTGATGAAGCCTCCGTAAAAACATTAGAAGATCTCATCGATGCTATTAAGTTCGAAATGAAACATACGGCACTGGCGCATTATGAAATGCTGGTTTCTCATCTGAAAATATTTTTGATCACGGTTTCGAGGTTAAAAATGGCGCAGCAGCCGCAAACGACGGCAACAATTCCGGATACAAAAGAGCCTTTTATTCTGCAAGATCTTAAAACCGTCATCGAAAAAGATTTCAAACAAAAGCATTCCGCCAGTGAATATGCCGAGACATTGAATATTTCCGCCAAAGCGCTGGCGCGCATGACCAAAAACTATTTTAATAAAACGCTTACCGAATTGATCTCGGAACGTATCATCATCGAAGCTAAACGCGAATTATATCTGACCAGGAAATCGGTCAAAGAGATCGCTCACGAATTGGGCTACGAAGATGAGCACTATTTCAGCCGTTTCTTCAAAGCTAATGCTGAGATTTCACCCCAGGGTTATCGGGAAACGGTTGGTTTCGGGCGAGGCGATAATTGAGTTCGGGAAATTTCTTTACTTATTGTGACAGTTCGACTTCGTTTATAAAAGAAAATCAAAAAACACAAGAGGACTAAAAAGCCCAGAAACGTTAAAACAATTTATGCAATACCTTTACCGAGATACGCACGAAGTTTGAGAGGAATGGATCGGCGTATAAGCAAGTTCTGCCATTTCCATTTTTCGCTATCGTCGGTTTCGGTGAGGAAAATATTTTCGCCGGCTTCATGAATGGCCACGGGTTCTCCGTCCTCAAAGAGTAAACGGTTTCCAAGAAGAGAGGCAACCCGTTTGCCGGGGGTAATGACACCATGCAGATTCAGCGGATCGGCGGCGCTGATGGAAATGAGTCTACCCGATTTTTCTTCCTTTCGAATGGCGCGCAGTTTGGTCAGAGCTTCAGGCAAGGCGAACTGTTCGCCCCACATGCCTTCCACAAAACGGCCGCCGCGAATTTCTCCCCGCGCTTCGAGTTTACGATACACTCTCACCAGATCCCGCCACGGAGGAGCAATAGCTTCGCGATCGGCCAGACGCCGGAACATGACGCCGTAGCGTTTGAGCAGAACCCTCGCGGTCATTTCAAGTATTTCCGTATCCGAAATTTCTTTCTCATTGTAGATGGCGCTACGCAACAAGGTCCATCGTCCGGCTTGTTCCATCGTAAAAGGCGCTTGTTTGCGCCCGCGGGACAGGGTTCCGGAGAGTTTGTATTTTGCGGGAACCAGCAGCGCGCGCAGTCCGGCATAACTATCGGAAACGATCAACCCGGCAGCGACCAATTCGCCGATGGCATCTTCCGCCTGCGATCTGAGCAAACCCGTCTTGTCCACAATGTCCTGAAAGAACGATGCGCCGCGCTGCGTAAGAAATTCAACTATCTGTGAACCCGGAAGAGAAAGAGTGGTTCCGCTTTCCGTTCCTTGTGAATATTGCCAGAATGGGACATTGGCTCTCTGCACCAGCATGATCGGCGTGGATTTGACGGGGCTTTTGCCGGCAGTCTTTTGAATTCGAAACCGTCCCCAGGACGTTTTTCCGGAAAGACACGACAGGTCCAGCCAGTTAAAATCGTAGTCGGCGATGCGGGATGGAAGAATATCCGCTTCCCATGCGGCGGCCGGCGCTTCAAAACCTTCGAGTTGCTGAAGTACAACCTGCAAAGCCTCCGGACCTTCTAATTGTTCCGGTGTATCCAGATGCTGCCAGGAGAAAAGAAAACGCATCAGGTCCGCGGCGGAAACCGGCTCGATCTCTTTCCTGAGTTTTTCCAGTGTATAACGGTGAATGCGCGCCAACAGACGCCGCTCACACCATTCGGTCTCAACCGTATCCGGCGTAAATTTTCCCCGAAAAGCAAAACCTTCGTTTTCCAAAGCAGACAAAGCGATGTCAATATCTTCAATTGCAATTCCGCAGGATCGGGCGATATCCGCCGCTCGAACCGGTCCGAGCGCTTCCAGTCTTCCGCGAACGATCTCAACCAAAGCTTGTTCTCTTGTCCAGGATTGTTTGGCAATGCGTTCCGGCATATGCAATTCCGGCGTCAATTCAAACGATGCAAGAACAGTTTTCCATTGCGGCAAGCGCTCAACAGCGATGAAGATAGGACGGGAACAGGTGTCAGTCATGAGTTGGGCCGCTCGTCGATCTTCAGTCAGCCGGCTGAAATATTTTTTCCAATCGGAGTTTTTCTTCATTTCTTCTTCAGTGATGAATCCCAGCATCATCAACGCATCATGCAATTCATCCGCATTTTCAGCGTCCGGCCATGCTTCAGATTGAACTGCCCGTATGGCCGCAACATCAAGTTTGCAGAGTTCCGAAGCATCCGACGGGTCGAGAAAACGGCGGTTCGCCACCGCGCGCGTTCTTCGTTCTTCCAGCGGTGCATCATCCAGAAAGGCATAAGGCCGCGCATTCAGAATCTCTTCCGACAACGGCGACGGTTCCCGCAGGTCCTTTGCAATGAGCTGTATGGATCCGGCCTCGATCTTTTTCAACAATCCTTCGAGTTCGTCAACGGCCATCGCTTCGAATAAACAATCGCTGATCGTCTGGCGAACCAGCGGATGGTCCGGAACTTCCCGGTCGCCGGCAATATTTTCGAGGCAGGCGAGTTGATCCGGAAAGATCAGCGCAACCAGATCCTGCGCATTCATACGCTGAAGCTGAGCAGGAACTCTTTTCCCATTCCTTCGTCGAAGCATGGCCAGCGAGTTGGTTGCGTTCCAGCGCCAGCGCAGTTCGAACATCGGGGAATCGAACACGGCCTGAATTAGAATATTGCGAACGGTTTTCGAATTAAGATATAGAAACACTTCATCGAGAGGGAAGCTGTGCGTGGATCCGAGCGAAAGAACAATAGCATCTTCGGTTGCCGCAGCCTGAAGTTCAAAATTGAATTTTCGACAGAAACGTTTACGCAGGCTCAACCCCCAGGCGCGATTCATCCGGCTGCCGAACGGGGAATGAATGACGAGATGCATATCTCCGGCCTGATCGAAAAAACGTTCGAGCACGATCGTTGTTTGAGTAGGCAGGCATTCGAGAGCGGCTTTGGATGCGCCGAGATACGATACGATCTGATCGGCGGCATTTCGTTCTACTCCTACTTCATTTACGAGCCAATTAAGAGAAGGCCGTTTCCATAAAGCGTCAGGGCCATCGGAAGCCGTTGTCAATTCGGCCGTTTTGATCCTGGCGGATATTTCATCTCTCAGCCTTGACACGGCATAAGATAATTCTACCGTGCGGCCCGGCGCTTCTCCCAGCCAGAAAGGGATATTCGGAGGAGCGCCTCCGGCATCGGCGACGCGAACGACGCCGTTCTCTACGCGAAGTATCTTCCACGAATTGTTTCCCAATTGAAAAATATCGCCTGCGGAACTCTCGAATGCGAAATCTTCATTAAGTGTGCCGAGGAAAGTATTACTCGGTTCGAGCCGAACTTCATAATCGAAAGTATCGGGTATGGCACCACCGGAAGTGATCGCGGATAATTTCGCCCCTTTTCGCGCGCGAAGGCGTTCGTTGACCGTATCCTGAAAAAGATAGGCTCCGCGGCGTCCTCGACGGGTGGTGAATCCTTCCGAGAGCATGGTGATGACCTCGTCAAATTCGGAACGTGTTAAATGACGATAAGGATAAGCGCGGTGAACCAATTCATACAATTCATTTTCCTGATATTCGCCGCAGGAAACTTCTGCGATGATCTGCTGAGCGAGGATGTCGATCGGTTTTTCAGGAATGATGATGCGGTCGAGCTCGCCTCGCCTCACGGCGTCAAATATCGCGGCGCATTCAACAAGTTCGTCCCGTGTAAGCGGAAATAATTTTCCTTTAGGCGTGCCTGTGACGGAATGGCCGGAACGGCCGACGCGTTGGAGAAAAGTTGCAATCGACTTCGGTGATGCGATCTGGCAGACGAGGTCAACGGAGCCGATGTCGATACCGAGTTCGAGTGAGGCCGTTGCCACAAGGGCGCGGAGCGAACCGGATTTAAGCCGCTGTTCGGCATTGAGCCGATGTTCTTTGGACATGCTGCCGTGATGCGCCGTAACCGTTTCAGGGCCCATCCGCTCGGTCAACATGTGCGCGATGCGTTCGGCCAACCGGCGCGTATTCACAAATATCAATGTGGTGCGGTGCTCATTGACCAGTTCCACCAATCGTTCGTAGATCTCGAGCCAAACTTCATTGGGCATCACGGCCGACAACGGCGAGCGGGGAACTTCAATGGAAAGATCCAATTTACGTTTGTGGCCTGTGTCGATGATGGTGCAACGCTCAGAATGACTGCCAACCAAAAACCCTGCGATCTCCTCGATCGGCTTTTGGGTTGCAGAAATACCGATACGGACGAGCTTATGATTCGACAACGCCTGCAAGCGTTCAAGGGTCAGGGACAAATGAGAACCGCGTTTATCGCGCACCAGCGCGTGGATTTCATCCACGATGACGGTGTGGACACTTGCTAACATTTTACGTCCGCTGTCACTGGTGACAAGCAGAAATAACGATTCCGGCGTCGTGACCAGGATGTGGGGAGGGTTTTTAGTCATCGCTGTGCGTTCACTGGCGGGCGTATCGCCCGTACGCACGAGTACGCGTATGGGAACCTGCGGTTGGCCGAGTTGTTTCAGTTCTTCTTCGATCCCGGCAAGGGGGCGCTGAAGGTTTTTTTCAATATCATTACTCAACGCTTTGAGCGGCGAAATGTATACGATCCGGGTCTGTGAAGTGAGCGTTTTCTCCAGGCCCTGTTCAATAAGATCATTTATGGTAGCTAAAAAGGCGGCCAGCGTTTTGCCGGAACCGGTGGGCGCGGCGATTAAAGTGTTTTGCTTTTGTTGAATAGCCGGCCAGGCACGCCGTTGAATTTCCGTCGGCTGCGAAAATTCTCCGGCGAACCAATTGGATACGGCAGGATGAAAACGATGTGAGGTTTGTTCGATGACCATAATTTAATCTATGAAATGCAATGGATTTTTCAATGAATAAAAAAGGTGTAAGGTTCTCGATTCAAAAAGATTCCTGCAGAATGACAATGCGCTTGATTCGTGAAAAAAATTTCCAGAACATTAGCTTGAATGCTACGTAGTATTTGATGAAATTCAAAAAATAAAACAGTTCATCATGCCTAAAGAAAATTCAAATAAAAACACAGAACCCGGTATATTCAACACGCTCCGGCATGACGTACAGAGCGGCGGGCATTTCGATAATATCCGGCGTGAATACCGTGAGCTGCGCGATTTCTATATTGACACCGAAAGGAAATCCCGGCTTGAAGAAATGAATATGTTCAAACGCTGGATCTTTTTTGTGTGGTGGCTATTGAAGAGTATGTTTTTCAAGTTGACGCCTACGCGACGACTCCTGCTTTTGTTGGGCATATTCTTTTCCAACGCGGGTTTCAGCATTCAACTGGGTAGCGCAAAAATCAATGATAACTCGTTTCTGGGAGGCATCCTGATCCTTTTTGTTCTTTTACTCGAATTAAAGGATAAGCTGCTTGCACACAACGAACTCGAATCGGGCAGGAAGATCCAGCAGGCGTTGGCTCCGGAACGAAGCCCCAAGGTGCCCGGCTGGTCGCTCTGGCTTTACACGCGTCCGGCCAATGAAGTAGGCGGCGATCTCGTTGATTTTCTTAAAATCGACGACGAACGCGCAGGTCTTGTCATGGCGGATGTCGCAGGCAAAGGGCTTCGCGCCGCATTGCTCACAGCAAAACTTCAGGCGACGGTACGGGCCATTGCTTCCGATCACACTTCCCTTTCGGTATTATGCAGTAAGATCAATTCTATATTTCACCGCGACAGCCTGCCGAGTATTTTTGCGTCGTTATTGTACCTTGAGATCAGATCGGACAACGGCGAAATACGATTTGTGAATGCAGGGCACATGCCGCCGCTTCTTCTGAACTCTCAGGGTTGCCGTGAGTTGCCGCGAGGCGAACTCGCGCTCGGGTTGTCGAATAAAACGAATTATGCGGAGCAAACCCTGGAACTACAAAAAGGCGAAGTGATGTTTGCCTATTCGGACGGATTGACCGAAGCGTGCAACGAAGCCGGGGAGTTCTACGGAACGGAACGCCTTGTCAAACTGCTTACCCAGATCAGCCACTTTGATGCGCAGCGCATCGGTGAGACTGTGACCAACCAACTGGATCGTTTCGTCGGCGAAGCGCGGGCGAATGATGATCTGTCCATGCTGGTATTGAAAAAAATATAATATAATGACTCCTGATTGTAAAAGCGCTTGACTAACAACAAAAATTATGTCGCCCCGCTGGGGCTTTTCAGCTTTTTGGTGTTCATTTAATCTATACATATAACGCCCCTATGGGGCTCGTTATCTATACACACACAGTCCCGTTGAGTCGAACTACGGGAAACAAAGATTGGATTTATCGTCCCGTAGGAACGAAATATTTATAGAACGATTTTTGATAAAATTAACAGCTCCGTAGGAGCGAAATAATATGCCAAACACCTATTCACAAATTTACATTCAAATCGTTTTTGCCGTGAAAGGCCGGCAAAACCTGATCCCGAATATTCACAAAGACGAATTGTATAAATATATAAGCGGGATTATCCGGAACAAAGACCAAAAACTGATCGCCATTAACGGAATTCCGGATCATATTCATATCCTGATAGGCTTAAAACCCGATGCAACATTATCCGATTTGGTTCGTGATATCAAAGCCAATTCTTCAAAATTCATCAACGATAAAAAATGGATTCAGGGCAAATTTAATTGGCAGGAAGGTTTTGGTGCATTTTCTTATTCTCATTCACATCTCGATAGGATTATTTCCTATATCAAGAACCAGGAAAAACATCATTCAAAAACCACATTAAAGAAGAATACCAAAAACTTCTTGAAAAATTTAGCGTCGAATACAACACCAAATATCTTTTCGAATGGAATAAATCATTCTTCAAAAGATACCTGGAATTACTAGCCCCGCTTGACAATGTAAATCGTTTGCCTTATTTTTGAAAAGTCTTCCTGAAAAAAATACATTGCTAAAATTGTAAAGCACGTAATGAACCACCCGCGGGCTTTCGAAATTCTGTCCGCGATAAATAATAACGGAGGATCGGGTATGAGCAAAGTAAGAGTTCTCGTTGGAACAAAAAAAGGCGCGTTTATTCTGACCTCGGACGGCAAGCGAAAAAAATGGAATATCAAAGGCCCTTTTTTTGCGGGTTGGGAAATTTATCATATGAAAGGTTCTCCGGTTAATCCTAATCGTTTATATGCATCGCAGACCAGCGGATGGTTCGGCCAGGTCATCCAGCGTTCCGACAACGGCGGAAAGACATGGGAAGCAGTGGGAAATGAATTCAAATACGACGGCATTCCGGGTACCCACCAGTGGTATGACGGCACGCAGCATCCGTGGGAATTCAAACGCGTGTGGCATCTGGAACCTTCGTTTACCGATGCGGATACGGTTTATGCCGGGGTAGAAGATGCGGCTTTGTTCCGTTCCACCGACGGCGGTAAGTCGTGGGTCGAATTGCCCGCTCTGCGTAATACTAAGGGCCACTTGTGGCAGCCCGGCGCAGGAGGAATGGGTTTGCATACGATTTTGATCGATCCGAATAATCCGAACCGTATGTTCATCGCCATTTCGGCGGCCGGCGCTTTCCGCACCGACGACGGCGGTCAAACGTGGAAACCTATCAATAACGGACTTAAATCGCAGTATGAACTTCCCGATCCCACGGCAGAAGTTGGCCATTGCGTACATAACATCGCCATGCACCGATCAAAGCCCGATGTCATTTTTATGCAGAAACATTGGGACGTGATGCGCACCGACGATGCGGGTGAGAACTGGCGCGAAGTGAGCGGAAATCTGCCGAGCGATTTCGGATTTCCTATCGCGGTGCATGCGCACCAGCCGGAAACTATTTATGTCGTACCCATAAAAAGCGATTCGGAGCATTTTCCACCCGATGGAAAGTTGCGTGTGTATCGCAGTACGACCGGGGGCAACAAATGGAAACCTCTGACCAAAGGCTTGCCGCAAAAAAATTGTTATGTGAATGTGCTGCGCGATGCGATGTCGGTGGACACCCTTGATAAATGCGGGATCTATTTCGGTACAACGGGAGGACAAGTGTATGCATCGGCCAATTCCGGCGATTCCTGGTCCGCTATTGCCGAGAACCTCCCTTCCGTTCTCAGCGTGGAGGTACAGACGTTGAAATGATACGTGTGACGATCCCATATCACCTCAGTAATCTTGCAAAAATACCACGGGAGATCGAAATCGAGATCAATGAACCGTACACGCAGCGTTCCGTTCTCGATGCGATCGAAGAAAAATACCCGGTTTTACGCGGTACGATCCGTGATCATTCTACAAAAAAGCGGCGGCCCTTCGTCAGGTTCTTCGCATGCGGAGAGGATCTTTCTCACGAATCACCCGATGCCGGATTGCCCGATGCCGTCGTGAAAGGCGCCGAACCTTTTCTTATTATCGGTGCCATAGCCGGCGGATAATGCCCCTGTTGAATTTATTATTAGTCTTATGGTTCTTGATCGGCGTTTTTTTCAAGGCCGCTCAAAACCCAATACGACAATTATGAGACGATTAATAATGGTGTTCCTCATAAACCCTTCGTAAAAAGCTCCAACATAATTAACCCGTTTGGGTTATTGGAAATTCTTTCATAAATTTGAACCATATAAAGTCAACCACTTTTACATCTGGAGGAATT
>CAZHUW010000028.1:0-1101 GCA_964535295.1 uncultured Bacteroidota bacterium | reverse complement strand
TTCTTTCATAAATTTGAACCATATAAAGTCAACCACTTTTACATCTGGAGGAATTAATTATGCCTGCCTACGTCATTGTGGATATTGAGATCACTGATCCTGAAGGTTATGAAGCTTATAAAAAATTGACGCCGGCAACATTGGCCGCGTACGGCGGCAGATTTGTTGTCAGAGGCGGTGCGGTGGAGACGCTTGAGGGCGATTGGCCGCATGGACGTATCGTTGTGCTGGAGTTTTCCGATGTTTCGCGCGCCAAGCAGTGGTGGAATTCTCCCGAATACGCGGGACCCAAGGCCATTCGACAACGTACGGCAAAAACGAAAATGATCGTTGCCGAGGGGTTCAATCAGTGACTTTTTTTAAAAGGATGGTAAGGAATGGTTCGCTTGACTATTTTGATCTTCATCTTTCTTACAAATGTTTGCGTTTTTGCGCAGACCAATAAGATCGTCATAGGTGAAACTCAAAAGATCCATTCCAAAGTACTCAATGAAGATCGCTTTATCAGCATCTATCTGCCTCCCGGATACGCACAGTCGAAAGACAAATACTCCGTTATCTATCTTTTGGACGGGCCTGATCATTTTCATCATGTTACCGGGGTCGTACGTTTTCTGGCTCAACAAAGCGTTGCGCCGGACATGATCGTCGTTGGCATTGCCAATACCGACCGCACACGCGACCTCACGCCTAAACCGGATTCATTGGACCGGCAACTGCCCACCGCCGGCGGATCGGAAAAGTTCCTGCAGTTTTTGACGGACGAATTGAAACCGTACGTTCAAAAAAAATACAGGACCGATCCATTTGCTATCCTTATCGGACATTCGTTCGGCGGGCTTTTCGCGGTTCACACGATGTTAAACAAACCGGATGTGTTTGACGCATACATTGCCGTCAGTCCTTCCTTGTGGTGGAATGAATGGGAAGAAGTGAAACAGGCGGATTTGTTTTTGAAAACGAATCCAAATTTCAAAAAAATATTATACATCACGCTGGGTAATGAAGGCATTCAAATGCAGAGTCCGATGGACAGTTTTGTCACGGTATTGGAAAAAAATGCGCCAAAGGAGTTGTTGTGGAAATACCGGCCGATGCCGG